>JAEDIE010000006.1 GCA_016296775.1 Bacilli bacterium
ACATGAACTTAGTAATAGTAGTGGTAATATAGTAAAAATAATATAATTTTTTCTCATCATTTTCTCCTTTGATTCAAAATGTTCTCTACTAATTTAAATGAAGATGTATTTATAGTGTTTATTTTATCAAATATAAAATTTTATTCTTCATTACTGTTAACGTTTAAATAATTAATAGTGCTAGTTACGTGTAAAATTATTTTTGTTATTTTTAATTTGAGTAGTATTATCTACATAAAAATTAATAGATAATTCTAAACATGAAATTAAAAACAAACTAAATTTCATAATATTCCCCCTTAATATATTTTCTAGCGTATACAATACAAAATACATTTTTTTTAAAATTATTAATATAAATTTAATATCAATATATTCTTGTATATATTAATAAATATTAATATAATTAAGTACATTAAGGAGAAATATGTCGCCGTATTTTAGTTTAATTAAACTAACTAGTGTAGAATTAAATATTCCAGTTTATTGGAATATCATTATATTAATATTACTTTTATTTATTTGTGGTATATTCGCTGGTAGCGAAAATATTTTTTCTAACTGTAATAAATATTATTTTAAAGTTGAAGCTAATAAGAAAAGCAAAATTGGTAAAGTTGTTAATTTTTTAATAAACCATTTTGATGAGACTTTAATTGCTGTTTTAATAGTAAATAATGCTATTCAATATGTAATGTCTTTTTTAATGTCTAATATAATTATGGATTTATTTCCTCATCTTGCTGAAGGAACAGATTCATTAGTATCAACTATTATATTATCCTTATTAATATATATATTTACTGATTCATTATTTAAGATTTTAGGAAGTCATTTACCTAATAAACTTGCTAAAGGTTTTGGTTATATAGTCTTTTTCTTTTATATTTTATTATTTCCAATAATTATGATCTTTAAATTTATTTTAATTTTAGTTCATAAGATGTTTAAAATTAAAGATAAAAATATGTTGACTAAAGAAGACTTTATTTTGGAAGCTGATAAAGCTATAAATGAAGACAATATCTTAGAAGAAAAAGAAGAGTTATTAGAAGAAGATGAGTTATCTATTTTAAATAATGCTTTTAAGTTTGATACTATTAGTGTTTCTCAAGTATTGAAAAAAAGAGATGAAATATTTGCTATTGATATTAATAATTTAACAATAGATAAATTAAATCAAATAATATTAGAAAATAATTATAGTAGAATCCCAATAATTGATGAAAGTATTGATAATATTATTGGTATTTTAACTGTAAGAACTTATTTTAAAGAATACATGGCTGATAATCATCTTAATATTGTTGGATGTTTAACTAAACCATTATATTTTGATGAATCTACCAAAGTTGATGATATTTTTGAACAATTTAATCGTACTAAAAATCATTTAGGTTTTGTTGTTGATAAAAACAATAAACTTATTGGAATGGTTACTATGGATGATATTTTAGAAGAATTAGTTGGTGATATTGATGAAATTAAAATTAATAAACTAAAGGAGAACAAACATGAACGCAAATCAAATTAGTTTATTAATTTATTCTTTAATTTATTTAGCTTTGATTTCATTAAGCTTTACTTTTTCTATGTTTGATATGGCTTATAGTAGTGTAAATGTTAACCATATTAAAGTTAATTATGAAAAGAGTAAGAAAGCTAAACTTAAAGCAAGTTTAAAACTTTTATCTAATTTTGATCAAACTTTATCCACAATTATTTTAAGTAATGACTTAGTTAATATTGCTTTAGAAATTATTTCTATTCCTTTCTCTTTCTCTTTATTAAATTGCTTAAATATCTCTCCAAGTGATCCAATATATACAGTTGTAACTATTATTATTTCTATTGTTACATTAATCATATTAATTTTATTTGGTGATATTTTACCTAAATCTTTAGGTAAAATACAAAATTATAAAGTTGTAACTTCATCTTCTTTCTTTGTTATTCCCTTATATTATTGTTTATATCCTTTTACTTTTATAACTAAACATTTTATTAATGGAATTACATATGGAATTAGAAAAAATGTTAAAGATGTTGAAATTACTGATGATGAACTTCACGAAATGGTCGATGATATTGAAGAAAAGGGTGTAGTAGATGAAGAAAAAGCTGATATGTTAAGAGGCACAATCGATTATGCTAACACTTTAGCTTATGAAATTATGACTCCTAGAGTTGATGTTTATGCTATTGATATAGATTCAGATTTAGATGAAATTCTTTTAGATGAAAATACATTTTTACATTCTCGTATACCAGTATATGAAGGAAGTATTGATAATATTGTTGGATTTGTCTTAAGTAAAACTTTAATTAGAATGAAAATTGAAGGAATTAATAACGATATAAGAAGCATTATTCTTCCTTGTTTAAATTTCCCTCGTAGTATTGAAATTAATGATATTTTTAAAGAATTTAAAAAATCCAAAACCCATTTAGCTGTTGTTTTAGATGAATATGGTGGAACAGAAGGAATTATTACATTAGAAGATATTTTAGAAGAAATTGTTGGTGAAATCTGGGATGAAACAGATGATAAAGAAGATCCAATTATTGAACAAAAAGATGGGACTTATATTGTTGATGGAAAGATGAATTTAGATGATTTTTTTACTGAATTTGAATTAGATAAAGAAGATCTTTTATCTACAGAATATGTAACAATTGGTGGATTCTGTATTGAATTAAGTGATAATGAATTTTGTGATGTAAATGATGTTATAAAATATAAAAATTTAGAGATGAAGGTTTTAGCTATAGATAACAAAAACACTATCGAAAAATTATATGTTAAAGTTATTAAAGAAGAAGATTAATTATTTAATATTTAGTTTTTCTTTATATATTTTATTAATTTTTAAAGCAATTTCTTCTATACTAGAATCATTACTATCAATAATATAGTCAATGTAGTTTTTTATTTTTTCTAAATCAAAAATAGAATCATCACTAGTCAATCTTTTATTTATATCTTCTATATTATCTAATCTTTTTATCATTCTTTCTTTTCTTTTTTCTTTACTTGAGTAAAGGAAAAAAGAAACAATATGATCGTCATTAAGTTCTTTAAAAGCTTTTAATCCAGAAGGTTCAATTATTAAACAAGTAGAATCGTTAATATTTCTTTTTTCTGTACCATAAAAGTTGTTGTTGTAATTTACGTATTCAATAAATTCATTATTTTCTATTTTATTTTTAAATTCTTCTACACTTAAAAAGTGATAATCAATTCCATTAACTTCGTTAACTCTAATTTTTCTAGTAGTAGTGGTAACGAATTTGTTGTAATTATAATTTTTAATTAAACATTTAACAATTTCACTTTTTCCAGTAGCTGAAGGACCAATAACAATAATCATGTTTATAATTTAACACGTAATTCAATATATTTAAATGTTAAAATTATATTAAGATTATTTATTTTTTTCTATTAATTTTTATATTATTAATTATTATAAAATTACTATTAAAAGTTTATATGTGTCATAAAATTATTTAGTAGTGTTTCATTCACAATCGGGGGATAGTGAAATTTAATATTTGATATTTATTAAAAAGATAAATAAAAGTAATTTTTAACATGTTTTTAATGCCAAATTACTACCATTTAATTAGATTTGACTATATAATATTTAACTGAGAGGCTTTTTTTATGGGAAAAATCAGTTTTGAAAAATACAATTTATGGTTAAATGCATTAAAAGAAATTAATGTTAAAGATTATGAGACATTAAAACAATTTAGTGAAGAAGAGATCAACGATAGTTTTTATAAAGATTTAGAATTTGGAACCGGTGGACTTAGAGGTGTCATGGGTTTAGGTTCTAATAGAATGAACGAATATATTGTTAAAAAAGCTAGTGTTGGAATCGCTAGATATTTAAAAAAACACTATGATTTCCCATCTATTTCTATTGGTTACGATTCAAGAAATAACTCTAGTTTATTTGCTAGATATGCTAGCGAAGTTTATGCTTCACTTGGTGTAAAAGTATTTCTTTATCCTACTCTTGAGCCAACTCCTCTTTTAAGTTATGCGGTAAGAAAACTTCATACTAGTGGAGGATGTATTATTACTGCTAGCCATAATCCTAGTAAATATAACGGTTATAAAGTTTATAATGATGAAGGATGTCAAATCGGAATTAAAGTTGCTGATGAAATCTTAGAAGAAATCTCAAAAGTTGATATTTTTGAAGAGTTTAAAAATATTAAATCATTTGATGAATTATTCGAAAACCATATGATTTCCTACATAGATTTAAAAATTGTTGATGATTTTGTTAAAGATACATTAAAGATTTCTTTACTTCAAGACTTCTCAAATAAAGATATTAAGATTTGTTATACTCCATTAAATGGAACAGGATTAATTCCAGTTACTAAAACCTTAAAAGAAGCAGGATTTAGTAATGTTTTTGTTCCAGATGAACAAAGAAATCCTGATGGAAATTTCCCAACATGTCCATATCCAAATCCTGAAATTTATGAAGCTATGAAGTTAGGAATTGAATATTGTAATAAGGAAAATGCTGATTTATTAATTGCTACTGATCCAGATTGTGATAGATGTGGAATTGGTATTAGATATAATGGTGAATTTAAATTATTGACTGGAAATGAAGTAGGAATTTTACTTTTAGATTTCATTGTTAATCATACAAAATTACCTATTAATCCAATAGCTGTAAGAAGTATTGTTTCAACTAGTGCAGTTGATAAAATATGTTCACTCCATAATGTTACAATGAAAAAAGTTTTAACTGGATTTAAATTTATTGGTGATATTATTTGTAAATTAGAAGAAAAGAGTGAGGAAAACAGCTATATTTTTGGTTTTGAAGAAAGTTATGGTTACTTAACTAATCCAAAAGTTAGAGATAAGGATGCTGTTAATGCTTCATTAATTATTGCTGAAATGTTCTATTATTATCATGAAAGAGGAATTAATTTGATTGATAAATTAAATGCAATTTATGAAGAAATTGGTTATTACAAAAATTCACTTTTAACTTATCAATTTGATGGTGAAAGCGGGCTTAACACCATGAATAAAATGATGGATGATCTTCGTAACTTTGCATTTGATAAGTTAGAAGAAGTATTTAGTTCAAAAGTAATTGAAAAACTTGATTATTTGTTATTAAAATCAACTACAAATAATAATGAAATTACTCAAATTGATAGTGAAAAAAGTAATGTTTTAACATTTATTTTTGAAGACGAAACAAGAGTAACTATTAGACCAAGTGGAACAGAACCAAAAATTAAATTTTATATTGAAAGCGTTGGAAAAGATGTTTCTTCTAGTCTTTTAATAAATGACAAGTATAAAGATTTAATTATTAAGTTTGTAAAATTATATTAAAAATATAATTTATATGTTAATATTTTTATATGAAAAAAATATTAATATTATCGGTTACATTTCTATCATTAACGTTCTTATCTAGCTGTAATTTCAAAGATCCTACAAAAGATTTTATTGAACTTTCTACGACATATTTTAAAAAAGCTAAAGAAAATAATGTTGAAGGTGACCTTTTTTATTACGATGGAAAATCTACAAGATGCACAACTTACGTTTTAGATGGTGACACTTATAAAGTTGAATATTTAGGATTGCTTAAATTTTCTACATTAACATTTAGTGAAAATTCTTCTTACTTTTTTGATTTAGGAAGTTTAGATATAAAAATCGATACATCTAGTGGAAGTATGGATTTTCAAATTGGAGAATATTTTAAAGACGGAACCTTTGATATTAATAAATTTTTAGATGAACCTCCTTTTGTTTTAGTTAAAAAAGATGGTGAAGAATATAAATATTTAAGTGGAATTAATACTGAAGGAGAAGTCTTATCTTCTTCAAATAGAGAAAATTATGATTCGATTTTCTATTATTTAGACGATTTTAAATATGATGTAAACGAATATATTTCATTTGATTATACAAATAAAAAGTTAGCTATTTTAAGAGCTGATATTTTAGGTTATTTTGAAAAATTTGTTAATGACTTACCTTCAATGGTCAATTTTTATCCTGCATTATTAAGAAATTATCAAAAGATTAATAAGCTTGAAGCTAATCAATACATACCAAGTTATTTAAAGATTGATGGAATTAAAAACGGAAAAGAAGTTGTAGTTGGTCCAATGGGATTTAGCGAACTTTTTGGAAGAGAATTAGATGATGGAACCAAAATCTCTAATCTTGAAGGAGCTGAAATTATAGAACTTGGCGAAGGAATTAAAGAAGCAACATTCTTTGCTTTTGATAGTGTTAAAAGTATTAAAACAATTTATTTACCAAAATCATTTGAAAAAGCTTCCATTTCTTCATTTTCAAATCTTGAATTAGATAGTCTTTATGTAAATAAGGGTGATAAATCCATTACTTTTATTGATTTAGGAAAAGGACAAATGCCTGGATTTAGTGTAGATTTTGGTCCAAGTTTATATAATACAAAAATTAATGGAAGCATTATTTTTGATGAATATGATAATCCTAATTTTAGTAATTTCCCATATTCTTCATTAACTTTTAGTGATGGAATTCCTTCAAATCACATCGAAGTTTCTAAAAATCAAATAGTAAAAAATTATTCATCATTAGAAGAAGCTTATTCCGATTTTGATAGTGTTTCATTAGCCTATTGTTTTAATGAGTCTACCAAAGTTATTGAAAGTGGATCTATCAAAGAAATAGGTGTAAATCAAAAATTATTTATTGAGCAACAAAAACAAGACACTTTATCTTTTAAAGATGCTTTAAAATACAAAAATAATTCTTCTTATTCTATAAATGAAGAAAATGCCTATAAAACATTAAAATTAACAAGCGACTTAACCATCAAAGGTGAAGTTACAATTGGAGGATATATTGGTAAAAATTCTTCATTTGAAAGCGCAATTTCTTCTTCATTTGGAGCTATAGATTTAAATGGACATTCAATTACAATTGAAAATGGCGGAAAATTAGTTAGTTATGGATTAATTTATGATTCATCATTAATTTCTTCTTCAACAAACGGAATTATTGTTAAAGAAGGTGGAGTTTTAACAACTAATCTTTCTGTGAGAGGATACTCAAATAACAAAAATGCTATTTCGCAAATTGAAAATAATGTTAATCCTTTCTCTACTTATAAATTAGACTCATTAAGATGTAATTTAAATGTTGAAAGTAAAGGTAAAGTTAAAACTACTTTAAAATATTCGGATAATAGCAATGTTATTGAAAACGAATTTATTGGTGAAAGAGGATTTATTAATAATTCAACATGTGTTGTTAATAGAAAATATACAAAAGAACAAGATGAATATACAATTGAAGGAGATACAAGTATAGGTACATTACTTGTTTATAATACTACCATCGATACAAGTTCTTTCTATTTCCCATTTTCTAATAAAGATTCGAAATTTACTATTAATGGTAACTTAAAAGTCAATCATAATATTAAATTAGATGGAGGATCTTCTTTAATTGTTAAATCGCTAGAACTTAATTCAAATGTTGTTGTTCTTCCTTTAAATAATATTGGTGGATATGATAATTATTTAAATTTAAATGCTACATTTAGTGGTACATTATATGTTGGAAGTAGTATTTCCTTATCTAGTGAAGCTTCATCAACATATGGTGTATTTGGTTTAGTCGATACTAGTGAAGAAAATTATGTAAATATTAGAAATTATTTAAGACATAATTTAAGTAAATATATTAATTATGAAGAAGGATGCTTAGATAATGAAAATCAAAATTATACTGTAGTTCAAGATGTTTCGTTAAATGTGTCCTTAAGAAGTAGAGATTATTTGTTTAAAATTAGTGATGAAATTACATATTTTGAACAAAACGGAACTAGTGGAGCAATTAGAAAAAACGACACCAATTTAGATGGTGAGTTATTAGCTTCATATTCTTCATCCTCTCCATATTGGATTGCTTCAATTGGTGGAAGTGAAATAAATACTAATGTTAGTAAATCTGATGCTTTATCAACATTTGATGTTGAAAGTAAGAAATATGCTTTAGTAGATGGAAGTTGGACTGAAATGGACGTTGAAGGAGCAGATCATACATATACATTTAGTGGAGTCAAATACATTTTCGTTGATGGAAAATATAAACAAGGAACATTAACTAGTAAGAAAACATTTATAACTAGCGATTCTTTAACATATTTTTATAACTCAACTGTCTCTTCTTGGAGAGAAGTTACAAGTTTAGAAAATGATAGAATATTAAAAGAAGTCGGATATTCAAATTACTATTATGCTACTTTATCTGCTTACGAAGCTTGTGCAAATTATGATAGTAATAACCACTATTTTGAAATTGGTGGAAATAAGTATATTTATTTAGGTGTTGATTCATTAACTACAGTTTTAATTAGTGGAACAATTAAAGATAATAGTGATGGAAGTAGCTACGTTTATCTTGAAAATGAAGGTTGGGTTAACGGAAATGTAGATTTAAAAGGTAAAGCTACAGTTAATGGAAAAACTTATTATTATATTAATGATCGTAAATGGGTAATGGTTAACACATTTACTGGTAATACCAATATTGATCATGAATTAATATATTTTGATACAAATTATTCATATTTAGGAAAAGAATATAAGTATGCTTTGAGCGAAACAAACGATTCACCAACAACAAGATATACAAATAAAGTCTCATTTATCGATGTTGATATCGAACATTCAAAATGTGTTTTAACTAAAGAAAATTATTCAGAAGTTTGGGATAATGTTATTGATAGTATTCCTAATGCTTATAAAGATATTGTTGCTCAAAACGAAGAATTTACATTACATCGTCATTTTAAAGAAGATGATGGAAAATTGTATCTATATTATGAAGATAGTGAAGGAAATGTCTCTAAAAAGGCCTTCGAATTTAAAGCTGGATTTGTTCCATATCAACCAGTTGGTGGAAATGACATCTTAAACAAGTTTAACTTTGTTGGTTATGAAGTTATTTTTGAAGGTGAAACTGAATCTAGAACAATTTATGTATCATTTGATGTAGTTGGTGGATTCACTGATTCTACTAATTATTTAGCTATCTCTATATTCTCAGATAAATCACCAGTCAGTTCTTTAGTTTAGTTTCTTCAATAATTTTTCAATATCAATAGGATTTATATTAACTAAATATAAATCCTTTTTTATTTTAATTAAATTAAATTCACTTAAAAATGAAATATCATCAATATAAATATATAAGTTTATTGGATTAATTTTTAAGTACAATTCTTTATAAAATTTAAATAAAAATAACTTAAATTCTTTTTTCGATATGTATTTAGTAGTAGAAATATAAAAATCTTTTAAATTAGAATTAAGCTCAATTGCACCTCTAATTTTTCCATTTTTATAGTACATAAAATATTGTTTTTTAAAACCCTTTTTATTGAATTTTTTTAAAATTCCATATGTTTTCCCATATATTTTTATAAAATTTAAGTATTTATTATATGAAGGAATATCAATAATTTCGTTATAATATAATCCTTTATGGTCGAGAAGTTTTTCATAGTGATTATAAAATAAATCTTCTTTTTCTTTATTTAATAAAATATTTAAAAAGTTGTCATGACTACCATCAAAAGTAGTGTAAATTGAGTTTAAAATATCTTTAATTTCTGCTCTTTTAGTAATTCCATCATTTGGACAATTACTTTTTTCAAACATTATATTTTCTTCTTTAATACACTTTTTAATAGTTTGCTCTTTTACATAAATAAGCGGGCGAATAAAGGTTATTTTTTCATTTTCTAAGAACATTTTTGGAGTAAAAGTAGAAATTCTTCCTCCATAAATTTCATTCAAAAATAATGTTTCGATCGCATCATCGAGATGATGAGCAAAAGATACTTTATTAGCTTTAATTTTGTTTGCATATTTATTGATGATAGCTTTTTTCATCTTCGAACAAATTGAACAAGGGAGATGAGGGGTATTTTGAAGATCTTGTTGAGCCTTTAAAATAGGATATACAGTTTTTCCATCAAGGACTTCTAAATCCAAATTCATATGGGATTTAATATAGTTTTTGATGTTTTCAATATTAAATGAAGGAAATCCTAAATCAATAATAGCCGGAATAAGTTCAAACTTTTTATGAGAATAATTTTTATATAATGCTAAAGAGTAAAGCAAAACCATGCTATCTTTTCCGCCACTAATTCCAATTACAACCTTATCATTATCATTTAATAGGTTAAATTCTTCGTCAGCTTTTTTAATAGAAGCAAGTATAATTCGTAAGGCTTTCATATTTTAAAATTTTAACAAATTTTATATAATATTCAAGAAATGAGAACAGAAGTAATTACTAAAGAAAACATGTTAAATTTAAAAGAAGATTCGGCTTGTAATCTTGTTTTAGGTTTTTTTGATGGTATTCATTTAGGACATCAATTTTTAATAAAAGAAGCTTTAAAAGATAATGATAATGTTATCGTTTTATCTTTAATGAATTCATTTAAAAAAGATGATGAAGTTGTTATATCTTTTAAGCAAAAAGAAGAGATTTTATCTTCTCTTAATGTTAAAAAATTATACTTATTAAACGATGATTTATTTTTTAAAAATATGTCTTATTTAGACTTTATTTCTTTAATTTTAAAAAGAATTAATCCTTTAAAAATTTATGTAGGAAATGACTATAAATTTGGTAAAAATAGAGAAGGAAACGTAGATATTTTAAAACAATATTTTGACGTTTCGATTGTAGATTTTTATTTAGTAAATAACGAAAAAGTATCTACTTCATTAATAAAAAACTATCTCAAAGAAGGAAATGTTGAAGCAGCTAATTATTTACTTGGAAGAAACTATTGTTATGAAGGAAAAGTTGTAAAAGGATTAAATAATGGATCAAAATTTTTGTTTCCTACAATTAATTTAGAATTAGATTCAAATTTTACCCTTTTAAAAAGAGGAGTTTATCAAACAAAAGTAATTTTTAAAGGAAAAGTATATGACTCGATAACAAACATTGGAGTTCATCCAACAATTGATAAACTTACTAAACCTAGTATTGAAACTTTTATATTGAATTTTAGCGAAAATATATACGAAGAAAATATAAAATTACAATTTATTAAATTTATTAGAGAAGAAAAAATGTTTTCTTCTCTTGATCAACTAAAACAACAAATTTTGAAAGATATTAAAAATTGTGGTTTAAAAATTTAAGCATATAGACGTCTTGTATAGTGAAGGCACATAATCCCAAACCCTTCTATCCCATACCATGTGCCTTCTTAGGAGTTTAATATGTATTATTTTATTAACCAAATTAAGAAGAAAGATTGTGCTTTTGCTTCCTTAAAAATACTTCTTGCCAATATTTATAAAAGAAAAGACTTCTTATACATTATTCAAGATAAAGAAGATAAAAGTTATTCTTTGAAAGATATTATTTCAGAAGCTAAAAAATATGGTGTCACTTTAAAAGGGTATAAACTCGAAAGCGATGAAGATATTTTTGCGTTTAAGAAAAAGCCATACTTAATTAATATTAACGAAAATGGTCTTCTTCATATGGTTGTTCTTTTAAAAATAAATAAAAAATATGCTCTAATTGCAGATCCTAATGATGAAATTAGGAAATTAAAAATTAATGAACTATTAAAAATTTGGACTAGAGATTTCCTTGAAATTGATGAGGTCCTAGGCTCAGATTTTAAAATGGATAAAATTAAGGATAAAAACCAGAAGTATGTTGTTTTCTCGTTGATTACGAAAATGATCTCATTTGTTTCCTTGTCACTTGGGCTTTATAGTTGTAATAAAGAGATAAGCTTTTTCATACCTTTATGTTTTTTTCTAGTTTTTGCTATCGTTAGTCTACTTGATAAAGTCATTTTGATAAAAGGAATGAAGAACTTTGATAATGAAATAATAACCCCTTCATATCTAGAATCAAAAAAACATTTACAATCAACAATGATTTCAATGAATAATTATAAGAAAATAACATTTTCTGGTCCGTTAAAATTGTTTGAGGCAGTATTCATTCTTTGTTTTGCCACAATAATTCTTGGCTATAATTCCTACCTCAACTTGATTAACATTTCTTTAATTCTATTATTTCAAGTAGCTCTTTTCTTTATTTTTAATAGTTATTTTAAAAGTAAAAAGAGATATTTAACCCTTTTAGAAAATAAATTAATCAATAATTCATTAGAGGAAGATGAGTTTAAAGAGACAATTAATGAGTTAAATAAAGAAGCTTATAATATTGCAATTCTTTATGATGTTAAAAAATATGCAGGAATATTTATTTCAGTAATTTTAGCTATGATGATTTATGGTTTTAATACGACTAGCGGATTGAACTTTGTAATATTCCATGCTGCTTTCTATTTCTTGATATTTGATTACATTGATAAGGTAATTAATTATGGAGATGAATTAAATGAATATCGTAAATACAAATGTATTTATTTAAATATCGTTAAAAACATGAAAACAAGTGTTCAAAGTAGCTGAAATATTTGCTTAATTTAATCAATTTTTATATAATACTTTACATAAAAGACAAGTCTTTTATATAAAGCTTATAGAGAGAACATACTTGGTGGAAATGTTTAGTGGAATATAAAAGGTATCACTTTTATTAAGAATTTACATTTATTAAATGAGAGATTAGCCAACTAGGTTAATAAGTAAGGTGGTACCGCGGAATATTTCGTCCTTAGATTTATCTAAGGATTTTTATTTTATTAGGAGGAAAATTATGGAACTCAAAGACACATTATTAATGATGGAAACCAATTTTGAGATGAGAGGTAATTTAAATATTAAAGAACCTGTTTTAGTTAAGAAATGGGCTGATGATGAAGTTTATAAAAAAATGAATGAAGATCAATCTCTTGGAGAATATATGCTTCATGATGGTCCTCCATATGCTAATGGTGCAATGCATTGTGGACATATGTTAAATCGTATTTTGAAGGATTTTGTTCTTAGATATAAAAATATGTGCGGATACAAAACTCCTTTTGTTTTTGGTTGGGATACTCATGGACTTCCAATTGAAAATATGGTTACAAAAAGTGGTGTAAATAGAAAAACTACTCCAATTTTTGAATTTAGAGAAAAATGTAAAGAATATGCTTTAACTCAAGTAGAAAGACAAAAAACAGATATTAGAAGACTTGGATGCTTAGGTGACTACGATAATCCATATTTAACATTATTACCAGAATTCGAAGCTAGAGAAATTCATGTTTTTAGCGATATGGCTTTAAAAGGTTTAATTTATAAAGGACTTAAACCAGTTTATTGGTCACCAAGTAGTGAATCTGCTCTTGCAGAAGCTGAAATTGAATATCACGACGTAAAAGCTTATACAATTTATGTTGCTTTTGATACTGTTGATGGAAAAAATGTTGTTCCAAACGATACTAAATTTATTATTTGGACAACTACACCTTGGACTTTACCAGCAAACTTAGCAATTTGTGCTCATCCTCAATTTGTTTATGGATTATTTAAGACAGATAAAGGCAATTTTGTATTTTTAGAAGAATTAAAGGATACTTTAATTGAAAAAATTGGATTTACTTCTTGTGAATTAGTTAAAGAATTTAAAGGAAGTGAATTAGAAGGAATTTTAGTTAAACATCCATTTTATGATAGAACTTCATTATTAATTTTAGGAGACTATGTTACAGCCGAAACAGGAACTGGTTTAGTTCATATTGCTCCAGGACATGGTGAAGATGACTTTAATGTATGTTTAAAATATGGAATTAAGCCATATTGTCCAGTTGATGAACATGGAAAACTTACAGCTGATGCTGGAGAAAGACTTGCTGGCTTATTCTATGAAGATGCAAATCTTGAAGTTTTAAAAATATTAGAAGAAAATGGTTGTTTATTAAAAGAAGAAGATATTGTTCACTCCTATCCACACGATTGGAGAACACATAAACCAGTTATTTTTAGAGCTACTCCTCAATGGTTCTGTTCAATTGAACCTATTAGAGATCAATTAATTGAAGAAATTAAGAAAGTTAATTGGACACCAAAATGGGGTGAAACACGTATGGTTAATATGATTAAAGATCGTGCTGATTGGTGTATATCAAGACAAAGAGCTTGGGGTGTACCGATTCCAATTATTTATTGTGAAGACAATACTCCAATTATTGATAAAGAAGTTTTTGATCATATTGAAAAATTAATTAGAGAAAATGGAAGTAATATTTGGTATAAACTTGATGAAAAAGATTTACTTCCAGAAGGTTATAAAAATTCACATTCACCAAATGGAATTTTTAGAAAAGAAAAAGATATTATGGACGTTTGGTTTGATAGTGGTTCTTCTTGGAATGGAGTTTTAAATGAAAGAGGATTAAAATATCCAGCTGATTTATATCTTGAAGGTAGTGATCAATATAGAGGTTGGTTTAATTCTAGTTTAATTCTTTCTCTTGCAGTTAATGGTGTTTCTCCATATAAGAATGTTGTTAGTCATGGTTTTGTAATGGATGAACATTGGGAAAAGATGTCGAAATCTAAGGGAAACGGAATCGATCCTTTAAAAATTATTAATATCTATGGAAGTGATGTTTGTAGATTGTGGGCTTCACTTGTTGATTATCAACAAGATGCAAGAATCTCTGAATCTATTGTAAAAACCATTAGTGAGCAATATAGAAAAATTAGAAACACTTTAAGATTCTTGTTAGGAAATCTTAATAATGGTGATGTTAATGATTCATTCAAAGAAGAAGATAAAGTTAATACATTTGAAAAAATCGATCTTTATGTTCTTGCAAGACTTGAAGAAGTTAAAAATAAAGTTATTGATAATATGGATAGTTTTAACTTTATTAATGCTGTTAGTGAAATTTTAAAATTTGTTAGTGATGACTTATCATCATTCTATTTTGAAATTACAAAAGATATTCTTTATTGTGATAGCAAGTTAAGCTTAAGAAGAAGACAAGTTCAAACTGTTTTAAACGAAGTTTTATTTACATTAATGAGATTACTTAACCCAATTCTTCCATTTACAATGGATGAAGTTAATGCTAATTATCCATTAAAAACCAAAGATAAAGTTCAATATTATAGATATCCAACAAAATCAGATATTTATGACAAAGAATTATTAAAAGAATATGCTCAAGTTAAGGTTTTAAGAAATGATGTATTAAAAGCTCTTGAAGAAAAAAGAACATTAGGTGAAATTAAATCGAGTTTATTAGCTACAGTCGATCTTGAAATAAAAGATAATAAAATTAAAGAAATTATTGAATCTTATCCTCATGTTGAAGTTGAAAGATTATTTATCGTTTCACATGTTAACTTAACTACTAATGTTAAAGGATTTGAAGGAGAAGTTTCCAATACTTTAGTATCAAAACATGCAGGAATTAGATGTGATAGATGCTGGAATTATAAAGATGAAAGCGAAATTATTGTTGAAGGAGAAACTCATTTATGTCCAAGATGCAAGAAAGCAATGGAATAGTTAAAGAGAAATTTTTTACAAAGAAAAATATCTTATTTGTAGTTGGATTAGCTTTAATAGTTTTGGTTTTTGTTTTATTTGATCAAATTACAAAGATTTTAGCTATAAGATATTTAACCGGAAAAGGTGAAGTTCCTTTTTTAGGCGATTTACTTGTTTTTAATCTTACCTATAACAAAGGAGCAGCTTGGGGAATGGGAGGAGATAATACATTTACTCGTATTCTTTTAGTTGTTATTTCTTGGGTAGTAGCTGTTGGAATAATCGCATATTTTGTTTATCTTGTAATTAAAAGAAAAGAAATTAAATATGGTTTTTGGATTATTCTTTCGTTTATTTTAGCCGGTGATATTGGAAATTTAATTGATAGAACTTTCTTTTTTAATAGAGAACAAGGAAGTGTTGTTGATTTTTTAAGTATTCAAAGATGGTGGCCAAAATTTGGAATATTCAATGTTGCAGATGCAGTATTAGTTTGTTCGATTTTTGCCTTATTAATTTATTTCATTGTTGAATTTGTTAAAGAAGAAATTGAAAAACACAAAAAAATCGAAGAAAAACTTAAAAATGATGCTCAAGTAGAAGAAAAAGATAATAAAAATGAATAGTGAAATTAAATATATTGTTGATGAAAAGATTGTATCTTTAAGATTAGATAGAGCTTTAACATTATTAAATAGCGAATATAGTAGAGCTTATTTTTCAAATATGATTAAAAATAAAGAAGTTTTAGTCAACGGAAAAGAAGTTTCTCCTAGTTATAATGTTAAATTAAACGATGAAATTTTATGTTTATTTAAAGATCAAGAATCTAACCTTGAGCCTTACGAGTTTGAATTAGATATTATTTATGAAGATGAAGATATTTTAGTAATCAATAAACCAAAAGGATTAGTTGTTCATCCAGGAGGAGGTCATGAAAATGATACTTTAGTTAATGCTTTAATTTATAATAAGAAAAAGTTATCCACTGTAAATGGAGCATTAAGAGTAGGGATAGTTCATAGAATTGATAAAGACACTTCAGGTTTATTATTAATTTGTAAAAATGACAAAGCTCACATGAATATTGCTGATCAATTAAAAGACCATTCTATGTTTCGAGATTATATTGCTTTAGTTGATGGAGTAATTACAAAAGAAGCTGGTAAAGTTATCGGTCCTATTGGCAGAGACAAAAATAATAGGTTAAAAATGGCTATTGATACAGTAAATGGAAAAGATGCTGTTACTCATTTTAAAGTTATAAAAAGATATGAAAAATACACTTTAATCGATTGTTCCTTAGAAACTGGAAGAACTCATCAAATTAGAGTTCATATGTCTAGCATTCATCATCCAATTGTTGGGGACTCTTTATATAATGGTTCGACTACAATTTATGATAATGGACAATTATTGCATGCCTATAAATTAACTTTCAAGCATCCAACAACAAACGAAATAATGACGCTAGAAGCGCCATTACCTGAATATTTTAAAGAAGTTTTAGAAAAACTAAATTAAGTTTTCTTTAATTTTTTGAAAATTCTTAAAATTAGCTTTACAAATTTTCATCAATTCCTCTTCGCCAAATTTGTTTTTGAAGTTTATAGCAAATTTATCAACTTCCGAGCTGGCTCCAAGAGGAATTTTTACTTTGTATTTTTCTTCTAAAAACCTAATTTCTTCTAAGAAAAGATATCTTGCAATACAACTAGCTAAAGCAACACTAGGGAAATAAGTTTCTCCTTTTTCTTTAAAAACTATGTTTGTCTCTTTTTCTTTAGAATTTGAAAGATATTTATAATAAAGTTCTTCATCACAGAATTTATCAACATATACATTGTTAACATAAGGCATTTTTTTATGAAGATTTACTAAGCAAAAATTATGAAGAACAGCTTTAATTTCATTCATATTAAAACCTTTGTTAGTTGCATTATTATATCTTTCATTACTTAAAACTTTGCTGACATAATAAACCTTTTTAATTAAAGCTGGTACAATTTCTAAAATCTTTTTATCAGATAATTTTTTGCTATCTTCAATACCATATTTTTTAATTAATTTCATTGTTTCATGATCTACATAGGCACTACAAACAACGATTGGTCCAATAAAATCTCCTGTTCCTACTTCATCACTTCCTATTTGGTGATCGACATCAATAAAATAAGGAGATTCTTTTTCAACTTTAGCTTTTTTTGGCATAATTTGTTCTTCCATAGAATACATTTTTGCTAAAGGTAAAGGATCTTGACCTTGAATAGTCATTTTATAATAGTTTTTCTTATTATTATCGTAAACAGTAATTATATTTCCATCAAATTTTGCAACAAATAAAATATATCCAATATTTCTATCAGTTATATAATCTTTATATTTTTCTTCAACTAACTTTAAAGTCTCTAAAGTTATTTTAATGGTAATCATTATTTATATTTTATCTTAATTAACCTTTTATTTCTATTTAAAGTTAATTAAAAATGTTAGAATAATTAAGTATGGGACATATTGTTGATTATAACTTACATACACATACCTATAGATGCAACCATGCTAGTGGTACAGATGAAGAATATGTTTTAAAAGCAATCGAAAAAGGAATTAAAGTACTTGGTTTTAGCGATCATGCTCCTTTTAAGGATATTCATCATTTCGGAATGAGAATGGATTATGAGGAATTAGAAGGATATATTAATTCAATAAGCGCTTTAAAAGAAAAATATAAAGATAAAATTGAAATTCATATTGGATTAGAAATTGAATATGATAAAAAGTATTTATCTTATTATAAAGAATTATTAAATAGTGGAATTGAATATCTAATTTTAGGACAACATTGTTATTATGAAAATGGTGAAGTCAGATATTGGATGAGACATATTGATGATTTTGATGGAGTTAAAAGGTATTGTGAATCTATTGTTGAAGCGATGCAAACCGGTTTATTTTTATATGTTTGTCATCCAGATTTTAATGCTAATAATATTACTGATCCAAAAATTTTAGAATATATTGGTAAGACTTTAGGAGAAGCTAGTGTCAAATATAATGTACCTTTAGAAGTAAATTGCGGTGGTTTATTAGGAAATAATTATTGGTCAATTTTAAAAGGCACACAATGTTATCCAAATCATTATACTTTTAAGGAAATTGCTAAATATAACGCAAAAGTTGTTGTTGGAATGGATGTTCATTCTCCTTCTGCTATGGATATAATTAATGCAGATTTTTTAAGAAACTTCATTAATGCTCACCAATTAAATTTATTAATTAAAGTAAAACTAACTAAATAATATGGATAAAGCTTGGAAAATATTAGAAATAGACTTAATTATTGAAAAAGTTAGGACTAATCTTAAGACAAAAAGAGGATTAGAAATTTTAAGTTCTTTAAAATCAAGCAATGATTTTAATTATGTTATAAACGAATTAAATAAATTTAATGAACTTGATAAATACGAGGAAATGTTTGGAGTTCTTCCAATTTCAACAAATATTGACTTACAAGTTTTAATTAATAAAATTAACCAAGGACAAGTGTTAGTTGAAGAAGATTTATCTTTAATTAAAGAAGATATTATCTCTACAATTGAATTAGAAAAATTCATTTTTAAACATAAATACGAATTTGTCCACTTAAAAGAAAATATTAGTTCGATAAAACCTTCTTTAGTATTGTTAAATAATATCAATAAAATATTAGGAAAAGATGGTGAAATTCTTGATGATGCAAGTCCTAATTTGAAAGCAATTAGAAGAAATAAGTTAAGAATTCAAGGCGAAATTAAAAAGAAAATGTCTTCATATTTAACGACATATTCTCAATTTTTAGCTAGTGATAAAGTGCTTTTAAGAGATGGTGGATATTGTTTAGCTATCAATTCAAGCTACAAAAACAATGTTAAAGGTATTGTAAAAGATGTAAGTGATTCTAAACTTACAACATTTGTTGAACCTTTCGAAGTAGTGGAGCTCCAAAATGAATTTCATTGTTTGGAAATAGAAGAAAGAAACGAAATAAATAAGATTTTAAGAGTTTTTACAAACGAATTTAAAGATAATTTTGATTCATACTCTTTAACTAATGATTGTATAGGTGAATTAGACTTTATTGAAGCTAAGATTAAATACAAAAAAGAAATGGATGCAAACATTGTATTCCCTTCTAACAAGAAGATTGTAAAATTATTAAACGCAAAACATCCTTTATTAGATAAAAATGTAGTAATTCCTAATGATTTTTGTTTAGACTCAGAACATATAATGATGATCATAAGCGGTCCTAATGCCGGAGGAAAAACCATTGCTTTAAAAACAGTTGCAATTTTAAGCTATATGGTTAAACTTGCTCTTCCTCTTACTGCATCAATTGATAGTGAAATTGGATTATTTAATCATATTTATATTGATATTGGCGACAATCAATCAATTGAATCGAATTTATCAACATTTAGTGCTCATATTTCCAATTTAGCTAAGATTTTTAACTATATCAATTGTAATGATTTGGTCGTAATTGACGAAATAGGTAATGGAACTGATCCAAAAGAAGGAGAAAGTTTAGCTATAGCTATTGCTAAGTTCTTGTTAAAAAAGAAATGTTTCTCTCTTTTAACAAGTCACTATAATTTAGTTAAAAAGTTTGCTTATGAACATGAAGAAGTTATTAACGCTTCATTTATGTTTAATGAAAGAAAAATTACTTCTACCTATAAGATGTTAACTGGAATAGGTGGGAAATCATATGGTTTTTTGATTGCTAAGAAGTATGGAATAAATGTTGATATTGTAAGTGATGCTATATCAATTTATAACAAAAACTACCTAACAGAAGAAGAAGTCAAGATTAGAAAAGTTGAAAGTAAAGAAATAAAGTTAAAAGAATTTGAAAAAGAATTAAACGAAAAAGAGAATCTTTTAAAGAATAAAGAAAAAGAAATTGAAGTTTTAAATAAACAATTAAAAGAAAAAGAAGAAAAATTAAAAAATAGAAAATTGGATGAATTTGATGAATATTTAGATAAAAAATATGATGAAATTAACGAAATTTACAGCGAGTTTTTAAAGAACAAAAACTTAAAAGAAGCAGAAAATAAACTTGAAAACATAGTGAAAACTGAAAATAATATTGAAATTCATGAAGGTGATAATGTTTTTATTAAGTCATTAAATTGTAGAGGAAAAGTTATTTCTATTAACAAGGATGTTCTTACTGTTTCCTTAGAAAACGGATTTAAATCTAAGATTAATAAAGATAAAGTAACTTTAATTCAAGGAGTTAAGCCTGTCTTAAAAGCAACTAGAAATATTGATGAAGAATTATTTAATTTAAAACAAGTAAGTTTTTCTATAAATTTAGTTGGTTATCATATTGATGAAGCACTTGATGCATTGGCAAAATATTTAGATGATTGTTCAATGAGAAAATATAAAGAGGTTAAAGTAATACATGGATATGGAACAGGCAAATTAAGAGAAGCAATCCATTCGTATTTAAAAACTTCTAGATATGTTAAATCATTTAAATTAGGTGGAATCGATGGAGGAAGTGGAGCCACCATTGTAACTTTAAAATGAACGAATTACTCAAAAGAGAAATAAGTTTACTTCCTAATAAACCTGGTTGTTATCAAATGTTTGATAAAGATAACAACATTATTTATGTTGGAAAAGCTAAAAATTTGAAGAAAAGAGTTTCTCAATACTTTTTACGTCCTCAGAACGGAAAAACTTTTTCTATGGTTCAAAGTGTAGATCATTTTGAAACAATTATTACCAAAACTGAAAAAGAAGCTCTTATTTTAGAAATGAATTTAATAAAAAAACATACTCCTAGATATAATATTTTATTAATGGATGATAAACATTATCCTTATATTGCAATTTCTAAAAGAAATGAGCACCCATATTTATCAATATCAAGAAATACTAATAATAAAAATTTTGAGTACTTTGGACCTTACCCTTCATCTTCTTCTTGTTATCAAACAATAGGAATCATTGATAAATTATTTAAGTTAAGAAAATGTAAAACTATACCAACTAAACCTTGCTTATATTACCATATGCATCAATGTTTTGGACCTTGTATTAATAAAGTTAGTAAAGAAACATATGATAATGAAATTAAGAATATTTCATCGTTTTTAAACGGAAATAATAAGGAAATCATATCGAATTTGAATAATTTGTTCGATGAATCGATGTCTAATTTAGACTTTGAAAAGGCTAAAGAATATAAAGAATTACTAGATTCTATTAAGATTATTAATGAAAAACAACAAGTAGAATTTTTGGATAATATAGATCGTGATTTAATAGGTTTTTCAACTCGTGAAGGTTATGTTGGAATCGTATTTTTTATTTATAGAAAAGGTAAGTTATTATCTAAAAGAAAATTTGTTTATGAGATAGTCGATGATTTGAATGAGTTTGTAGGAAATATTATTCTTCAATATTACGAAAATAATATTATTCCTAAAGAGATAGATGTTTTTAATAAAGATTTAAAAAATTATATATCTACTTTTAACGACAATTTAAATGTGGTTTATGTTACAAAAGGTAAAGTTTTTGATTCTTCAATTACAATTATTGATAATGCAAAAGAAGCTTTAGATGAACATTTTTTAACTGCAAGATTAGAAGATAATAAACTAGAATTATTAGAAAAATTAGGTTCAATTTTAAACATAAAAACTCCATTTTATATCGAATTATTTGATAATTCTCATTTAAATGGAACAAATGCTATCGGAGCAAGTATTGCTTTTGTTAATGGCGAACCATATAAGAAACTTTATAGAAAATATAATATTGAGTCCACTGTTAAAAATGATGACTTAAGTAGTATGAAAGAAGTCTTAACAAGAAGGTATAAAAGATTAAAAGAAGAGAATTTAAAATTCCCTGATTTAATTATTTTAGATGGAGGAGAGAATCAACTTAAAATAGGGCTAGAAGTATTAAAAGAGCTAGGAATTCATATAGATATTTGTGCTTTATTTAAAGATAATAATCATAGAACTACAGGTTTATTAGATGAAAATTTTAATAAAATTGATATAAAAAATGAGAAGTCATTATTCTTCTTTTTAACAAGAATGCAAGATGAAGTTCATCGTTTTGCAATTTCAACTCACATCAAAAAAAGAACTAAAGATATGTTCAAATCAATTTTTGATGATGTAAAAGGTATTGGTAAAGTTAAAAAAGAGAATTTAATTAAGCGATATCCAACTTTGAAAGATTTATCTACTGCTACATTAGAAGAATTGATGCAAATAATACCAAAAGAAGCTGCCAAAATCCTTTTAGAAAAAATTAAAAAATTATCTTAGTATATACTCATTTTGTTGTTCAAATACTTTACTAGATTATAAATCTAGTATATAATTTTTAAGTACAATTTTTGAAAGGAAATATTTTTACTATGAAAAAAGAATTATTAAACAAAGGTGAAGGCGTATACGAAATCGTTGCAACCCTTGAAAAAGATGCTTGGACAGCTGCTAGAGAAAAAGCATTAAAGAAATTAATTAAGAATGTCCAAATCAAAGGTTTCAGAAAAGGACAAGCTCCAGAATCCATGGCTAGAAATTATGTTGATCCAAATAAATTAATCAACGAAGCTATCAATATTGCTATTCCAGGAATGTATGATGAAGCTATTAAAGAATTTAAACTTACTCCATTTACACATCCAGATGTTGAAGTAACAGATTTAACTGATGAAGGTTTAACAGTTAAATTCTCAGTTACAGTTTATCCAGAAGTCAAATTAGGACAATATAAAGATATCCATCTTGAATACAACGAACCAAAAGTAAGTGCTAAAGAAGTTAAAGAATCAATCGATAAATTATTAGCCGATAATGCTGAATTAGTTTTAACAACTGAACCAGCAAAAGAAGGTGATACAGTTGTTCTTGACTTTAAAGGATACATTGATGGAAAAGAATTTGAAGGCGGAAGCGCTGATAACTATTCATTAGTTTTAGGTTCAAATAGCTTTGTTCCAGGATTTGAAGAACAATTAATTGGTGTTACAGCCGAAACCAAAAAAGATGTTTTAATTACATTCCCAGAACAATATGTTAAAGACTTAGCTGGAAAACCAGCCAAATTTGTATGTAAGATTCATGAAGTTAAGACAAAAGTCGTTCCAGAATTAAACGATGAATTTGTTGAAACATTAAATATTGCTAATGTTAAAACTGTTGATGAATTAAAGAAGCATCAAAAGAATAAATTATTTGGTGAAAAGGCTAGAAATGCTGAATCAGATTACTTACAAAGATTAATAAACACCATTTGTGAAAATAGTGAAGTTGTCATTGGCGATAAAGTTTTAGAAGCAGAAGCAAGAAATACAGTTGAAAGAACAAAAGCTCAAATTGAACAAAATGGTTTAACATTTGAACAATATCTTGAAATTTTAGGTTTAACCGAAGAAAAATTATTAGAAACAGCTAAGAATAATGCTAAGAATGAATTAACAAGCCAAGTAGTTTTAAGTAAATTAGCTGAAGTTGAAAATCTCTTCATTTCAAGAACTGAATTAGATAAATTCTACGATGATACAGCAAAACTTTATGGAATGGATGTTGCTGAATTTAAGAAAAAATACAGCGAACAAGAAAGAGAAATTGTTTCTTCACTTGCTAACCAAAAAATTATCAACTTCCTAAAAGCTAACAACTCTCCTTTAGGTCTTAAAGCTGAAGAACCAACTAAAGAGACTGCTTCTACTGAAGAAGCTACAAAAGAAGAAGCTCCTGCTAAAAAGACAAGAAAACCAAGAGCTAAAAAGAGCGAAGAAAAACCAGCTGAAGAAGCAAAATAATTAAAAAATTAAAAAAATAAGGAAATTTTAATGGAAATTAAAGACAAGATTTTTAGAATACCAGTTATTATTACAAAAGGTGTTGTTGCATTTCCTTTTACAAATTTCTTTCTATCAATTGCTAGAGAACATTCGATAAAATCTTTTGAAGAATCTGTTAATAATTATCAAGAAAGTTGTGTTTTAGTAACTCAACTAGATGAATCAAAAAAAGAGATTTCTTCAGAAGAGGATGTCGCAAAAGTAGGAACTTTTGTATTCTTTAGTGAAAAAAGAAAGAACAAGACAGGATATAGAGTTTTTGTAAATTGCACCAGTAAAGTAAAAATTATTAAATTTGATTTTTCAAATGATGCTTTTTTTGCTGATGTTGAATTAATTGATGAACCAATTGAAGATCCAAAAATTTGTGGTCCATTAATTAGAAGTGTCCTCGATATTATTAGTCCAAATCCTGAAAGATATTTAAATGCTAGAATTGAAAAATCATTCTTAAATAAAATTCAAAATGGAATTGGAGCTAACGAATTATCATATTTAATTTCTAATTTAATCGATGTTAATGTTGAAAAGAAACAAGCTTTACTTGAAGCAAATAGTGTAGAAGAAAGATTAACCTTAGTTTTAGAATATTTAAATTACATTGATCAAAGTAATGCTATTGAAGAAAAAATTAACAATATCGTAAGAGATACTGCTACAAAGAATCAAAAAGATTACATTTTACGCGAAAAAATGCGCGCAATTAACAAAGAGTTAGGAGATGATGATTCTAGTTTTGAACAAGATGTAAGAAATAGACTTGAAAACAATCCTTATCCTGAAGAAGTAAAAACAAAAATTAATACCGAACTTAAAAAGTTAAAAAATATGCCTGCTGGAAGCTTAGAAGGAGCTTTAGTTAAGGATTATATTGAAAACTGTATGAATCTTCCTTGGTATCAACATAGCGAAGATACTAAAGATATCAAAGAAGTTAAAAGAGTATTAGACGAAGATCATTACGGCTTAGAAAAAGTAAAATCAAGAATTTTAGAATATCTAGCTGTAAAAACTATTAATAATAATTTAAAGGCCCCAATTTTATGTTTATATGGTCCTCCTGGAGTTGGAAAAACTAGTTTATCTAGATCAATTGCTAGAGCATTAAATAGAAAATTTGTTAAATGCTCGTTAGGTGGAATTGATGATGAAGCTCAAATTAGAGGTCACATTAGAACATATGTCGGCTCACGTCCTGGAATTATTGTTAGATCGTTAAATAAAGTTAAAGTCAACAATCCTGTATTTTTACTCGATGAAATTGACAAATTAGGACAAAACGGACTTAGAGGTGATCCTTCAAGTGCATTACTTGAAGTTTTAGATCCTGAACAAAATGTCGCATTCAACGACCATTATTTAGAAGTATCTTATAATTTAAGTAATGTTTTATTTATTTGTACCGCAAATGACTTAAATTCAATTCCTGGTCCATTGATGGATAGACTTGAATTAATCGAAGTTGATAGCTACACATTGCTTGATAAAGTACATATTGCTCAAGATTATTTAATTAAGAAAGAGTTAGTAAATACTGGCTTAAATGACAAAAATATTAATTTTGATCAAGAGGCAATTGAATATTTAATTGAACGTTACACTCGTGAATCAGGTGTTAGAAATCTTGAAAGAAGAATTGCTGACTGTTTAAGAAAAGTTGTTGTTAAATATTTAAGTGGTGAAGTCAAAGAAGGATTTGTCATCACAAAAGAAACTGTCCGTGAATTTTTAGGTATTGAAGACTTTGATCCAACAACAAAAGAAAAGGAAAAGCAAATTGGTGTTATGACTGGACTTGCTTATTCTCCTGTTGGAGGTTCAATTTTACCTATTGAAGTTAACTATTTTGAAGGTAGTGGAAAGTTATGCTTAACTGGAAAATTAGGCGATGTTATGAAAGAAAGCTGCACAATTGCATATTCTTTTATTAAAGCTAACCATGAAGCCTTAAATATAGATAATGATTTATTAACTAAATACGATGTTCACATTCATTTCCCAGAAGGAGCCATTCCTAAAGATGGTCCAAGTGCTGGATGTGCTACATGTTGTGCGCTTGTTAGTGCTTTAAAGAAAATACCTATTAGTGGAGATATTGCCATGACTGGTGAAATCAGCTTAAGAGGTAAAGCACTTGCAATTGGTGGATTAAAAGAAAAGACCTTAGCTGCTTTAAGAAGTGGTATTAAAACTGTTTTTGTTCCACTTGAAAATAAGAAAAATGTTCTTGATTTACCAAAAGAAATTCAAGATAACTTACAATTTGTTTATATGGAAAGTGTCTTAGACGCTTTAAAAATATTATTTGATTTATGAACTTCTATAAGAAAGCAACATTTGTTAAGTCAATCATAGATTTAAAAGATTTAGAATCTAGAAAAAATGAAGTAATTTTTATTGGAAAATCTAATGTTGGAAAATCTAGTTTAATTAACGCTTTAACTAATAATTCAAAATTAGCTTTTACTAGTAAAAAACCAGGTCATACTAGATTATTAAATTACTTTTTGATAGACGATTCCTTTTATTTTGTAGATTCTCCAGGTTATGGATATTCTAAAAATAAAGATGTCGACTATACCTTTTATGGAGATATGCTTGAAAAATATTTTGATAACAACAAATATTTAAAACTTGTTGTTTTCTTATTGGATTCTAGACATTTACCAACTGATGATGATTATGATTTTTATAAATTCTTAATTTCATATAATTATCCATTTTGTATCGCTCTAACAAAATGTGACAAGTTAAATCAATCTGAAAAAAGTAAGATTTATAAGAATTTAAAAGAGAAGTTGGACGTTACAAAAGAAAATTCTTTAATTCTTTTAACAAGTAGTAAAGAAGATAGATCGTTACTATTATTAAAAGAAACTATTGACCACTATATGAAGATGGAGGACAAATAATGGATATTTTAGATAAAAGATATGACTTTAAAAAAGTCGAAGAAAATAAATACGAAATTTGGAAAAACAAAGGTTATTTTAAATGTGGAGATTACACAAAACCTAAATTTTCATTAGTTTTACCTCCACCAAATGTTACTGGAAAATTGCATATTGGACATTCTATTGACACAACAATCATGGATATAACAATGCGTTATAAAAAAGCAAAAGGATTCGATTGTTTATTCCTTCCAGGATGTGATCATGCAGGTATTGCAACTCAAGCTAAAGTTGATGCTAGACTTAAAAGTGAAGGCATATCAAGATATGATATTGGAAGAGAAGCATTTTTGAAGAAAGCTTTTGAATGGAAAGAAGAATATAGTGAAATTATCCATTCCCAATGGGCAAAAATGGGGTTAATGCTTGATTATTCCAAGGAAAGATTTACCCTTGATGAAGGTTTTAACAAAGCCGTATATAAAGTATTTAAAGACTTATATGAACAAGGTCTTATCTATAGAGGAGAAAGAATTGTTAATTATGATACTGAGATGAGAACTGCTTTAAGTAACATCGAAGTTAATTATAAAGAAGAAGAAGGAGAATTCTTCTACTTTAAATATCGCTTTGTTGAAGATAAAGAAAAGTATTTAGTAATTGCAACAACAAGACCAGAAACTATGTTTGGAGATACTTGTATTGTTGTTAATCCAAATGATAAAAGATATAAAGATGTTATTGGAAAGAAAGTAATTAATCCAGCTAACAATGATGAATTAGTTATTATTGCCGATGATTATGTCGATATTAAATTTGGAACTGGTGCTATGAAATGTACACCAGCCCACGATCCAAATGACTTTATTATTGGAAAAAAATATGGTTTTCCTCATCCAATTATTATGAATATTGATGGAACCATGAAAGAGAATTGTGGAATTTATGCTTCATTAGATAGATATGAATGTCGTAAATTATTAGTTGAAAACATTAAAAATGATGGCAATTTAATTAAAATTGAAAAAATGATTCATAATGTTGGTCATAGCGAAAGAACTGATACTGTTGTTGAACCAATTTTATCAATGCAATGGTTTATTAAAATGAAACCTCTTGCAGAAATGGTTTTGAAAAATCAATCTTCTAAAGGAAAAGTTAATTTTTATCCAAAGAGATTTGAAAAGGTTTTAGCTCGTTGGATGGAAAATTGCGAAGACTGGTGTATATCAAGACAACTCTGGTGGGGTCATAGAATACCAGTTTATTACTCAAAAACTACTAATAAAATACTAGTTAGCGATCATAAGCCAGAAGGAGACGATTATTATCAAGATGAAGATGTCCTTGATACATGGTTTTCAAGCGGATTATGGCCATTTGCAACAATGGGTTGGCCAGAAGAAACCGAGCTTTATAAGCATTATTTTCCAACCGACCTTTTAGTTACAGGTTATGATATTATTTTCTTCTGGGTCGCAAGAATGTATTTCCAATCTTTAAAATTTACAAAAGAAGTACCATTTAAAAATGTTTTAATACATGGACTTGTAAGAGATCCAAAAGGAAGAAAAATGTCTAAATCTGCTGGAAATGGTGTAGACCCAATCGACGTAATCGAAAAATATGGTGTCGACTCCTTAAGATATTATCTTGCTACATCATCTACTCCAGGACAAGATATGAAATATGACGAAGAAAAGATTAATGCTAGTAACAACTATTTAAATAAGATATGGAATAGTGCTAGATATATCTTAATGAATATCGATGAAAATTATGTTTATGATGAAAATATTAAGACAAAAGAACTCAATTTAATAGATAGATATATTCTTTCAAAATTAAATAAAACTATAAAAGAAGTTACAAAATATATGGAAAATTATAATTATGGTATAGCTTCTAATATTTTATTTAATTTTGTTTATGATGATTTTTGTTCTCTTTACCTTGAATATAGTAAAGTTGATTTAAAGAGAGAAGAGAACCATAATCATACTTATTTCACATTAATTTATGTTTTAAAAGCAATTATTATGATGCTTTATCCATTCTCTCCATTTATTAGTGAAGAAATTTATCAACATCTTCCAGGAAGTAAAGAATCAATTATGCTTGAAAGTTATCCAACTACACAAAGAAGATTCTCTTTCTTAAAAGAAGTTAAAGAAGTTTTAAAATTAAAATCATCTATTGAATTTATTAGAGCTTACAAAGTTGATAATAAACTTGCTCCTAATGCTAGTTTTGAACTTGATATTTTAGGAGATGGATTAAATAAAGAATTAATACCTTATTTATTAAGATTCTCTTTTGCTAGTGATTTAAAATATATAGATAAAGAAATGAACACAACTTTTAAAGTATTTGATGGATTTACTCTTTATATTAACGACAATAAAAATAAAGAAGAGATTAAAGCAAAATTATTAAAAGAAATTGAAAAAATTGAAGCTGAGATTAAAAGAAGTGAAGGTTTATTACATAATCCTAACTTCATTAACAAAGCTCCAAAGGCAAAAATCGATTTAGAAACTGAAAAATATCATAAATATTTAGAAAATTTAAAAGAAATTAAAAATAAATTGAATTTACTATAATAAAATTTGCCTCCAAACGACGTCTTGTATTATAAGGAGGTAAATTATGAGGAAAATTCCGTTAACTGAAAATGAATTAGAATCAATAAAACCTGGCGAGGCTATTACCCTTGCTGGAGTTTTAGCAATCATGGCTGTAGCAATTATTGCAGTAATTGTATATAAGCTATTCATTAAAGACACTGGAAAAGTCAAGCTTCCAGGTGGATATTCTTTTGAACGGAAATAATGGGCAAAATAAAAGATTTATTTAATGATGATAAACCTAGAGAACAAGCCAAAAATAAAGGAATAGAAAACTTAACTAACTCTTCATTATTAGCTTTAATAATTAATAGTGGAGTTAAAGGAATTTCGTGTATTGATTTAGCCAATGAAGTTTTAAAAAAGTGCGATACAATCGATAAAATATTGAATTTAAATTATTATGATTTAGTTCAAATTAAAGGTATGAAAGATGTTAAAGTTTATCGATTATTAGCTTTGTTTGAGCTAATAAAAAGAATCAATAACGAAATTAATAATAAGGTTAATATTAGTTCTTACGATCCTAAAGTTTTTGTAAAAGAATTCTCTATGTATTCAAACTCTAATGAAAAGATGTTTATTCTTCTTTTTAAAAATAAATATAGAGTAAATATCTTATCGTTTTCATCTTATTCAAATGATTTTATTAGATTTTCATTAAATTCAATTAAAAAGAATATTTTAGACAACAAAGCAGATGAAGTTATATTAATTCATAATCACGAAAGTGAGTATACTGAACCAAGCAATGATGATATTTTTACTACATTTTTCGTAGAAACTTGTTTAAAAGAAGATAAAATAGTTTTGTTAGATCACTTGATATTAGCTAAAAATGGTTATTTTAGTTTCAAAGAACATAAAATATTTTAAATTATTGACTTATTATATTATCTTTGATAATATTTTAGCGTTGTAACTCAATGATTATTACAACCGCATTAAAAAGGTCAACAAATTTCTAATAGAAATACCTTAAGAGCGAGTATTTTTTAATTAAGGAGGGCTAAATATGTACGCTATAATTTTAAGTGGTGGAAAGCAACTCAAAGTCGAAGTAGGCCAAAAGATTTTTGTTGAAAAATTAGATGCTGTCGAAGGTAGTGAATACGTTTTCAATGATGTTCTTTTAATCGGTGATAAGACAATTAAAACCGGAAACCCAACTATCGAAGGCGCTTCAGTCGTTGCTAAGGTTGAAAAACAAGCCAAAGGTAAAAAACTTAGAGTTTATAAGTATAAAGCTAAAGCTAATTACCGTAAAACAATTGGTCATAGACAACCTTATACTAGTTTAACTATTTTATCAATTAACGAAAAATAATGGTTAAAGTAACGTTTATTTTAAAAAAAACTGAATATATAGGATTTAAAGCTATAGGACATGCAGGATTTTCTAAAAAAGGTGAAGATGTTGTATGTGCTGGTGTTAGTAGTTGCATAATTGGTGGCTTAAATGCTATCGAAAATATTGATTCATTTGATATTTCAATAATAGAAGGTGATGTTAGCTGTTTACTTAAAGAAAACAAAGAAATAAGTGGACATGACAAAATCGTATTAGAAACAATAAGAACACAATTATTAACTATCGAAAAAGAATATGGAAAATATATTCAGTATCGAGAAGAAAGGATTGGTTAGTATATGAAATTAACATTTAAACTTGATATACAATTATTTGCTTCCCATAAAGGTGTCGGTAGTACAAAGAACGGTCGTGATAGTGCTGGACGTAGACTTGGCATTAAAGTTGGCGATGGTCAATTTTGTAAAGCAGGATCAATAATTTATAGACAACGTGGAACAAAAATTCTTCCTGGAGTTAACACAAAACTTGGTAAGGATGATACAATCTTTGCTACAAAGGATGGAATTGTTAAATTCGAAAGAGTTGGAAAAACTAAAAAACAAGTTAGTGTATATTAAAAAATTAAACCACCTGCTTTTATGTAGGTGGTTTTGTTTCAAAAGTAAAAATTATGTTTATAGATAGAGTTATATTAGATTGTAGAAGTGGAAAAGGTGGTGATGGTCGTCTTTCTTTTCTTCGTGAGAAAAATCGCCCATTTGGTGGTCCAGATGGTGGTAATGGTGGAAGAGGTGGCTCAATTTATCTTAGAGCTAACAAAAGCACCACAACTCTTGTAAATTATCGTCATGCTAAAAGTTTCTTTGCTCCTGATGGTGAAAATGGAGATATTAAAAACTTATATGGTAGAAAAGGCGAGGATTTATATATTGATTTACCTATTGGAAGTGTTGTTTTTGAAAAAGAAACTCATAAATTCATTTGTGATTTGAACGAAGATGGAAAAGTATTTTTATTATGCAAAGGTGGAAGAGGCGGAAGAGGCAATGCTTGTTTTAAAAATGCAAGAAACAAAGCTCCAAAAATTGCTGAAAACGGACTTCCTGGTCAAAGAAAAACGGTCATTGTCGAATTAAAATTGCTTGCAGATGTTGGAATCATTGGTCTTCCTAGTGTTGGAAAATCTACCTTTATTTCTTGTGTTTCTAACTGCAAAGCTGAAATTGGTGATTATGATTTTACTACAATTGTACCTAATTTAGGTGTCGCTTATTTAGATGATAAGACAAGTTTTGTTCTTGCTGATATGCCTGGTTTAATTAAAGGAGCATATTTAGGAAAAGGACTTGGCTTAACATTTTTAAGACATATTGAAAGAACTAAAGTTTTAATTCATCTTGTTGATATGTCTAGCGATAGAGATCCTTTGAACGACTACAAAGTAATTAGAGATGAGCTAACTAATTATGGGATGCATTTAACTGAACGTCCTGAAATTATCGTAGCTAGTAAAGTAGATAGTGACGAAGCTAATGAAAAGTATGAAGCATTTAAAAAAGAGCTTGCTAAAGAAAATAAAGAAGTCATTCCTATGAGTTCATTAACCGATTTTAATTTAAAGAAAGTTTTATATAAAGCAAGTGATTTATTAAAGGATGCCAAAACTTTCCCTGTTTATGATGAAAAAGATGAAGAAGAAATTTACGATCTTAGAAAGATTGAAAAAATCTTCGAAATTAAAAAAGAAAATGAGAATACATATCGAATTGTTGGTGAAAGAGTGCTTAGAACCTACCATCTTATTAATTTAAGCGAAGAAGAAGGTGTTTTAAGACTTATTAAATACTTAAACGAAATTGGTGTTGATGACCAACTTGAAAAGATGGGAGCTAAAAACGGCGATACTGTCATTTTAGATGATTTTGAATTTGAATATTTTGCTTAATCCTTAAAAGTAAAAATGTATTCGTATATTGAAGGAAAAGTTACAAATAAATTTTCCTGTTCGCTTTGTGTTACTTTAAGCGGAATAGGGTATGAAATATTCGTTATAGACGTAGATAAATATAAATTGAATGATGATATTCACCTGTTTTTATATGACTATTTAAAAGATAATGTTGAAATGATTCTTTTTGGTTTTGATGATTTTGAACAATTAATTTTGTTTAAAAAACTATTGTTAGTTAATGGAATAGGACCTAAATCAGCTTTAACAATATTAAAATATAATAGTGTTAATGTTTTGGTGTCTTTAATTAAAGAAAATGATTCAACAACTTTAAATACATTAAGAGGAATTCAAAATAGAGGATTATCTATTATTTTAGAGCTTAAAAATAAATTAAAAGAATTTGATTTTGATTTGCTTAGATATGTTAGTACAGTAAAAATATTGAAAAATTTAGGATATAGCGATGATGAAATAGGGAAAGCGATTGCTTTTTTACCTGATGGTCTAACTGAAGGAGAAGCCTTAAAACAGTCCTTGAGGTTAATTAATCATGAGCGAAACAAATAATTATTTAAGACCTAATTTAATTGAAGATTTTGTTGGTCAAAATGAAATAATCGATAAATTAAAGATTTATATTTATAGTGCAAAAGAAAGAAACGAGACTTTAGATCACACCTTATTTTATGGCCCTCCAGGTGTTGGAAAAACTTCATTAGCTTTTATCATCGCTCATGAATTTAATGCAAATATTAAGGTTTTATCAGCTCCAACCTTAAAAACGATAGGGGATTTAGTAGGAATTTTATCAACTCTAGATGCTGGTGATGTCTTATTTATTGATGAAATTCATCGTCTTGATAAAGCTTTAGAAGAAATTCTTTATTCAGTATTAGAAGATTTTAAGTTAAACATTTCATATAAAAGCAGTGAACAAGTTAAGCTAGTAAATTTTGATGTTTCTCCATTTACTTTTATAGGTGCAACTACTCAAATTGCATTGATTTCTTCTCCTTTAAGGGAAAGATTTGGAATAACTTTTAAATTTGATTATTATTCGATTGATGAAATAGCTAAAATCATTATGAAAAACGCTATAAAAATTGGTTTTTCTATTGACTATATTGATGCTTTAGAAATAGCAAAAAGAAGCCGAAAAACCCCTCGAATTGCCAATAATTTGCTTAAAAGAATCATCGATTTTACAATTTATGAAAAGAGTAAAATAATATCAAGCAATATCCTTTTTAAAGCATTTAAAATGTTAAAAGTTGATAAAGACGGATTAAGAAAGGAAGACTTAGAAATTTTGTTTTTGATGTATAGAAAGTTTAGATTGACACCAATATCATTAGAAGTAATTGCAAGTTATATAGGTGAAAATGTATCTAGTATTAAAGAAGTATATGAAAGTTTTTTAGTAAATGAAGGATACATTGAAAGGACTAAAAGAGGAAGGATTTTGACTCCAAAAGGCATAAAAAAGTGTGAAGAAGGTCAATTTGAAGATTAAATTAAGTTATATTTCTTATTTCTTTTTATACAATGTATAAAACATTTGTTAAATTGTCAGTTTTATAGTATTATTTAATGCGTGAATTTATAAATTTTAATTTATAAAAGGGGTATAAAAATGAAAAGATTTGTCGGATATGTTACATTATGCGCTTCTATCTTTATTGGCTTAGGAGTCGGCTTTATTCCAACAGTTAAAGGAATCAATGGAAGTGCAGATTATGCTTCATCTAAAGAATTTGTCTTTAAAATTAGCGATCGTGTTTTAACCGATGGTGAATTTAATGGTACAACTGAAAATACCAATCTTCTTCAAGATGATAAAGCAATTGATAATGTGATTGAAACATTTGGTGATCGTTTAGATGCTATCCAAGTTTCTAATTACAAAATTACAAAAATTGGCGATGACATGGTTAGTGTCATATTAAAAGCTGAAAATGATTCTTACTATGATGATATTACAGAATATTTAACTTTCAGTTGGTCATTTATGGCTTCAACTTATTCAGAAAGCCCAGTTACAATCGGAAATAGCGCATCTTTAATTCAAAATAGTAGTACAACAAACGATTTCTTTACGGCAGGTAGCGCTTCAATCGAATATAAAAATAATTATCCATTCATTGTTATTGAATTAACTGATAATGGTGCAAAATTTAAGGATCTATACGAAAAAGCTAAAGGCGATGATGGTGATGATCACGGTCATAAAGACCTTCATGTTCAAAGAGAAGGCGAAACAACCGAAGAAGGAACAAAGCCTGAAAATAAAATTTATGTTTTAAACGATTGGTTAGATGGTTTATCAATTAAAGATTTTGTAGATAAAAAGGAAACCGACAATCTTTCAATGAGCGAATATCATAAGCACGTTTTATTTGAATTTGATGCAACTCAACCTGAATCATTCTTCTGGAATTGGGATTCTACAGATATTGCAAAAGAAGATAATTATAAGAAAATTTACTTTGGTGGCTATAATTTAAATGGTTCAGCAGCAGATGGTGCCAATTATGGTTCACTCGTCGATAGTGCTAGTGATGTCTATTTTAAATCTCTTGTTTGGTTAAATATGTTCAATGCTTCAACATATAAATATCAAATTACTTATTTAAATCAATATTATCCAAGCGAAACAATGGATAATACCGTACCTCCTTTATATGAAAACTTAGTTTATATGAACCAAGTTAGATTCTCATTATTATTAATTGCTACATTAGCAGCAGTTGTCATGATTACTTTAGTTTATTGTTTAAACTTTGGTGTAAATGGTCTTATTGGTTCACTTACAACATTTGGAGTAGGCTTATTATCACTCGCCTTATTCAATCTCCTTGGGGTCGAATTTAATGTTGGGGCAATTTTAGGTATATTAACATTAACAATCATGGGCATTATTTCTTCAATGGTTTTATTCTACAAGACTAAAAAAGAAATATATTTAGGTAAAAACTTTAAGAAAGCTTTCCTTGATGGTTCAAAGAAAGCTCAATGGATTGGAATCGATGCTTCAGTTATTGGTCTTGTTGCTGGTTTAATCGCTTACTTAATTCCAAATGCTGCTATATCTTCATTTGGTATTATTGTGATGATTGGTTCGGTATTAAATGCTATTTTAAATATTTTAGTACTTAAAGGCGTAAGCTGGTTTGTATACAATTCAAGTTATGTTGCTTCAAATCCTAAAGTTATCGCCTTAGAAAAGAAGTTTATTCCTGACTTAACAATTGAGGAAAAACCAACATACTTTGAAGCTTTTAAAACAAAGAAAACAAAGAAAAAGAAAATTGTTGTTGCTTCAATTTATGGTGCAGTTTTAGTAGCTTCTATCGCTGGAATGATTGCGTTTAGCTCAATTAACGGAAGCTTACTAAATACTCCATCTAATTTACAAGGTAGTGAAATTTATATTCAACAAGTCGTTCCAACAGAACAAAATGTTGATAGTTATGTTGCTAACTTTGAAGAAAAATTCGATGAGCACTTTGCAAAAGATGAAAGTGGAACCGCTTTAATTAAAGATGTTAGCGTTGAATATTATTACTTCAACTTTAAAAATGGTAATACTACAAAATACGAATATACTTACATTATTAGCCTTGATGATGCTTATACTTCAACTTCAACTGTTTATTATAAAGATGATGCTACAAGTTCAACTTTTATAGAAACTCCAATTCTTGAAGCTTTCACAAGTTATGCTAAAGATATTATCTTATTAAATAACGTTTCAAACGAAAATGTAGAAGTTAAAGAAGTTTATAGTGTTGATAGTGATAGTTATACAAATTATGTTTTGCTTTTTGTTGGAATCGCCCTTGCAACTCAACTTATTTACTTTATTGCTAGATTTGGCGTAAGCAAAGCTCTTGTATCAACACTTTTAAATGGTGCTTCATTATTTATTACAATCGGATTATTTAGTTTAGTTCATGTTTCTGCAAGTCCAGTTATTATTCTTGGATTATTAGCTCTTTATATTATCAACGCCATATTATTTGATTACATTTATGTCGGTGAAAAAGAAAAATATAAAGAGAACAAGAAAGCATTTAAATCTGATCTTGCTTCTAGATATGAAGCATATGAAGAAAGTAACAATCTTGATTACTACAATATTAAGAATTTGGTTCTCATTTGTTGCTTCCCAATCATTGCATTAATCTTTGCACCTTCAGTTAATAAGTTATTGCTTGCTTTACTTATTGTTGGTCTTATCGCTAGTGTTCCAACACTTAACTTCTTATCTCTTGAAGGACAAAAGCTTTGTTCAAGGATTTACTTATTTATTACAAAAGGTATTAAATTTAGCAAGAAAGAAAAACAAAGTAAAAATAAAATTGGTGAAGAAGGTCCTGAAGAGGCTATCTTTACTGGAATTAATGACTAAGAAAAAGGCGATATTTAATCGCCTTTTAAATTAAATATATGAAAGATTTTTTAACTAAATTATTAGAATATTACGATATTAGCTATAATTCATATTTAAATATGATTAAAGAGCCAAAATATGAATCTTTAAAAGATCCTTCATTTTTTAATGGAATAGAAGAGATTTCTTCATACTTAAAAAGAAGTATTGATGAAAACAAAAAAATATTGATTTATGGCGATTATGATTGTGATGGAATTATGGCTACATCAATTATTTTTAACATGCTTAATCAATATAAAGGTTATGTTCCTGGATTTTATATTCCTAATAGAGAAATTGATGGGTATGGTTTAAATAAAAAGAATATAGAAAGATTTAAAGAACTAAATTACAACATCATTATTTGTGTTGATAACGGAATAACTTTAGTAGAAGAAATAGATTATTTAAATTCTTTAAATATGGAATGTGTCGTCATTGACCACCACACAAAAGAAGAAAAGTTGCCAAATGCAAAGTATATTCTTCATCCGATTGTTAGTAATTTTGGGACTATTAATATGAGTGCTGGAGGAGTGAGTTTTTATCTTTCAAGAGTATTTTTAAATCGTGATGATGATTATTTAGCAACTTTAGGTATGATTTCAACTCTTTCAGACTTGATGGAACTAAAAGAATATAATAGAGAACTTGTAAGAATTGGTCTTAGAAATTTAAATAATAATAAATATTTAAATATTGTTTCATTACTTAACAATCCTTCAACAATTACTGAAACGGATTTATCAATGATTTTAATTCCTAAGGTTAATGCTATTGGAAGAATAGCCTTAGATAATTCTTTATTTGATATTGTTAGATATTTCACAACTGATTCAGCAAGTACAATTTTAAAACGCGTTGTTTGGATTGAAGATATCAATAACAAAAGAAAAGACTTAATTAATGAAGCGATGATTGGTATTACAGTCGATGATTCTATGCCTTCAATTATCGAAAAGCTAGATATTAAAGAGGGTTTATGTGGCTTAGTTGCTAATAAATTTTTAGAAAAGTATAAAAAACCTACAATTATTTTTGTAGATGGTCAAAAAGAAAATGTCTTAAAAGGGAGTATTAGAAGTAAACAAGGTTTCAATGTTGTAAAAGCTTTTGAGGAATTAAAAGATTTACTTCTTTCAAGTGGAGGTCATGCTCAAGCTGGAGGTTTATCCATTAAAAAAGAAGATTTTGAAATATTTAAAGAAAGATTTAATAAAATTGCTTCTGATCATCAGTTTATAAAAGAAGATAAGAAAGCAATTGATATTAATTTAAGTGAAATTAATCTTAAAAATATCGAAATTATGAACACTTTAAGACCATTTGGAATGGGATTTAATAAACCAATTTTTGAAATTGACTCATTTAATTCGTCTAAATTTACTTTTTCTAGAGATCACAAACATATTATTACGAATTTAAATTTCCAATCTAGTTTAGTTTATTTTAATTTTGATTCTACAATCTTAACCTATAAAAATGTTAAATTATTAGGATTTTTAGAAATAAACGAGTTTAATGGGTTTAGAAGTGCTCAATATATAGTTAATTCGTTTGAAAAAAATTAGGGGTATATTACAATAAAATTATGGAAGAAAAAGAGAAGAAATTAGTGCCAAATGGCGGTTATCCAATGCATACCTTCGAAGATGTAAGGGAGATTTATTATGGCTATATTTTTAACGAATCTGATAGAGCCTTAATTAAAAAAGCATATGAATTTGCTTATTTAAAACATGATGGAATTTTTAGAAAGAGTGGTGAACCTTACGTTCAACACTTAATCGAAGTTGCTTATATTTGTGCTACATTACAAAGTGGCCCAGTTACTATTTCTAGTGCTTTTCTTCATGATGTCGTTGAGGATACCGAAGTTACAATTGAAGATATTACAAGATTATTTGGAGAAGAAGTTGCTAGAATTGTCGATTCTTTAACAAAAATTCAAAGATTAAAACTTTCTAGAAATACTCAAGAAGAATTTGAAGCTGAAGATCATCGTAAGATTTTCTTAGGAATGGCTAAAGATTTACGTGTTATTATCATCAAACTTGCTGATAGACTTCATAACTTAAGAACAATCGAAGCTTTAAAACCCGAAAGACAACACGCTTTAGCAAAAGAAACATTAGAAGTTTTTGCTCCTATTGCTCATCGTTTAGGTATTTATAAAATCGAAAGCGAATTAGAAGATCTTTCATTAAAAATAGAAAAACCAACTGAATATCAAACAATTTTAAATCACTTAAATAAGAATATTAAAAATAGAAGTAAAGCTTTAAACAACTTAAAGAAAAAAATCGCTGATATTTTAATTTCTAATAACTTTAAAATCGAAATAGAATCTAGGGTAAAATCTATTTTCTCAATTTATAAGAAAATGTATCAAAAAGGGCATAAATTCGAAGAAATTTATGATGTTTTAGCTATTAGAATTATCACTGAAACTGAAATTAGTTGTTATGAAATTTTAGGTTTAATTCACTCTAATTTCAAACCTATTCCGGGAAGATTTAAAGACTATATAGCAATGCCAAAACCTAATATGTATCAATCCCTTCATACAACCATTATGAGCGGTGATGGTAATATTTTCGAAGTTCAAATTAGAACTCATGAGATGGATGAAGTTGCTGAAAGTGGTGTTGCAGCTCACTGGAGATACAAAGAAAATTCGCATTATAGTGCTAAGCAAGAACAAAGAGAAATTGAAGAAAAACTCCATTGGTTTAGAGACTTTGTTTCGATTTCTAGTGAAAACCAAGATAAGTCTGCTAAAGATTATATGGACTCTTTAACAAAAGATATCTTTGAAGCTAACGTATATGTTTTTACTCCAAAAGGAAAAGTTATTGATCTTCCAACTGGATCAACTCCAATAGATTTAGCTTTTAAAATCCATACAAAACTTGGTTTATCAATTACTGGAGCAATGGTGAACAACAACCTTGTTCCTCTTTCAACTCAATTAAAAACTGGTGATGTTGTAGAAATTAAGACCTCTAATAATGCTCCTGGACCTAACGAAAACTGGTTAAATTTAGTTAAAACAAATACTGCAAAAACTAACATTAAAAAGTATTTAATTAAGCGTAATGAATCTTTATTAAGGGAAGATAAAATTACTAAAGGAAGACAAGCTTGCTTAGACTTTTTCAAGGATAGAGGAGCTGATGAAAAAGAAACAATTGACTTAATATCTACTAATAATGTACTAAATAACTACCATTGTAAAACAATTGAAGACTTATTTGTTTCAATTGCTTCTCATAACCCTAACCCAAGTCAAATCGCTGACTTTATTGGATTTAAGAGAAAAGAAATTGATCAAAATGTTAATTTAAGTAAGAAAGAAAACTTCGATAATGATAATTGTCCAGTTACCGTTGATAATGAAACCGGCTTAAAAATTACTTTAGGAAATTGTTGTACACCAATTCCTGGAGATAGAATTATTGGATATGTTACAAAAGGAATGGGAATCACTGTTCATAGATGTGATTGTCCAAATATTGTAAATGTTAATAAGAGATTAATAGATGTACATTGGAAAGAAAATTTAAAATGTAAGTCATATCCAGTTGATTTATTAATTGAGTGTAGCGATAGAGATAATTTAATTGTCGATATTATGTCAGCTTTGGGCTCATTAAGAATTAAATGTACTGAAATTAATGCAAAATTGCATAGCGAAACTTTTTCTTGTTCGGTTTCGTGCCAAGTTTATTGTGAAGATTTAAATGAACTTGAGAAAGTTTATGTTGCTTTAAAAAATGTTAGATCTGTTAATGAAATAAAGAGAGTGTTTCATTAGTATTAAATATTTCGATTTTAAAGTTCTTTCTTTTGTATTATATCTAAATATTAGATATAATAATTTTGATTTGAGGAATAAAGTATGATTACTGTATTAAAAGGAACCCATGATGTTATATTAGATGAAGCTAGTAAATATACATACGTGGAACAAGTTTTAATTAGAGTTGCTGAAACATATGGTTTTAAAGAGTTTAGAACTCCAATTATTGAAGCTAGCAATTTATTTACAAGATCAGTTGGTGATTCAAGTGATATTGTTAGAAAAGAAATGTACACATTTTTAGATAAAGGTGAAAGAAGTATTACCTTAAGACCTGAATTAACTGCTGGTGTTGTTAGAAGTATGGTCAACAATAAACTTTTTATTGAACAAGATTATCCTAAAAAAGCTTATTATGTTGGTCCATGTTTTAGATATGAACGTCCTCAACAAGGAAGATATCGTCAATTTAATCAATTTGGCGTTGAATGTGTAGGAGTTAATAATTCTTATAGAGATAGTGAAGTAATAATTTTAGCTTACAATGCTTTAAAAATGCTTGGTTTTAAAGATATTACTTTAAAAATTAATACTCTTGGCGATGAAGAAAGTAGACTTAACTATAAAACAGTTTTGAAAGAATATTTTAAAGAACATTTAAATTCAATGTGTCCTGATTGTCATGAACGTTATAACCTCAATCCTTTAAGAATTCTTGATTGTAAAGTTCATGAAGATCAAGAAATTGTTAAAAATGCACCAAAAATGAGCAATTTCTTAACAGAAAATGCTAAAAAAGCTTTTGAAGAAGTTAAAGCTATCCTTACTGAAAATGGTGTTAAATACGATGTTGACGACTCTTTAGTTAGAGGACTTGATTATTATAGTGGTGTTGTTTTTGAATTCCATTACACTTCTAAACAAGGCAAAAACTATGGAGCAATCGGAGCTGGTGGTCACTATAATAAGCTTGTTAAAGAACTTGAAGGACCAGATATTGAAGGTATCGGTTTTGCAATGGGTATTGAACGTTTAGTTTCTGTAATGAACGATGATAATTTATTCGATGAAATCGATTTAGAAGATACAATGTTAGATGTTTATATTCTTCCTATTGGGGAAGAAAATATCGCTTATTCATTATCATTTGCTAACAAACTTAGAAGTTTAGGATATGCTACTGAAGTTTGTTTAGAGAATAAAGGCATGTCTCAAATGTTTAAAAAAGCTGAAAGAAGAAGAGCAAAACTTGCTTTAATTCTTGGTGAAAATGAGATTAAAAATGGAGAAGTTGTTGTTAAAAATCTTGCCTTAAAAGAGCAAGAAACAATAAAAATGGAAGATTTAGTCGAATATTTAGATGAAATATTGATTAAGGAAGAGTAGATTTATGGAAAAGTTTAATAGAACAAATTATTGTGGAGAATTAAGCGCACTTGACTTAAATAAAGAAGTAAGTGTTATTGGCTGGGTTTCAAAATTTAGAAATCATGGTGGCATTATGTTCATCGACCTTCGTGATAGAACAGGAATTGTTCAAATTCTTGTTAATAATGATGAAGTTAAAATCGATGATATTGGTAACGAATATATTTTTGAAGTTACTGGTGTTGTTTCAAAAAGAGCTAGTGCTAATGAAAATTTAAAAACTGGTGAAATTGAAATTATTGCAAAAAATGTAAGATTAATTAATACTGCTAGCCAACCTCCAATTTATATTAAAGAAGATTCAAATGCTAGTGAAGATATTAGACTTAAATATCGTTATCTTGATTTAAGAAGACACTGTATGTTAGATAGATTCTTAACAAGAAGCAAAATTATCAACATTACAAATGAATATTTCTCAGATAATGGCTTTATTTATGTCGAAACTCCATATCTTTCACCTTCAACTCCCGAAGGAGCAAGAGATTATTTAGTTCCATCAAGAATCCATAAAGGAACTTTCTACGCTTTACCTCAATCACCTCAACTCTACAAGCAAATGTTGATGGTTAGTGGGTTTGAAAGATATTATCAAATTGCTAGATGTTTTAGAGATGAAGATTTAAGAGCTGACCGTCAACCTGATTTTACTCAAATTGATATTGAAACAAGTTTCCTTAATCAGGATCAAATTATTTCAATTGCTGAAGGATTTTTAAAGAAATTATTTAAAGAAACAATTAATTATGATGTTAAATTGCCTTTAAGACAAATTGAATATGATGAAGCAGTTAATGTTTATGGAAGTGATAAACCAGATACAAGATTTGATTTGAAGATTAACGATGTTAAGGATTTATTCTTAAATTGCGAATTTAACGGATTAAAAGAATCGAAATATGTTAAAGCTATAAAGGTAGAAAATAATATTGCTCATTTTTCAAGAAAAAAACTTGATGAATACAATTTATTAGCTAGAAAATTCAACTTAAAAGGCTTTATTTGTCTTAAAGTTGTCAATTCAACAGTTGAAGGAAGTATAGCTAAATTCTTAAAAGAAGAAGAAAAAATCGGTTTAATTAATAAAATGGAAGCTAAAAACGATGATGTAATCTTCTTAGCTACAAGCGATATTAAAAGAGATGTTAATTTTGGTTTAGGTGCTTTAAGAAGTTTACTTGCCAAGGAATTAAATTTAATTGAAGAAGGTTCATTTGATCTTTTATGGGTTGTACATTTCCCATTATTTGAAAAGAGCGAACTTGATGGATCAATTAGTGCTTGCCATCACCCATTTACTAGACCATGTGATGAAGATTTAGCTAAGTTAAAAGAAAAACCATATGAAGTTTATGCATATGCTTACGATATTGTTATCAATGGTTATGAAGCTGGTGGTGGAAGTTTAAGAATTTATGATCAAAATGTCCAAAAAGAGATATTTGAAATATTAGGTTTAAGCGAAGAAGAAATTAATAAGAAATTTGGATGGTTCGTCGAATCGCTTAAATATGGAACCCCTCCTCATGGTGGTTTAGCATTCGGACTTGATAGACTTGCTATGATTTTAAGTGGAACTGATAATATTCGTGATGTTATAGCTTTCCCTAAAAATTTAAATGCTATTTGCCCAGTTACAAATGCCCCTTATGAAGTTAGTGAAGAACAACTTAAGATTCTTGGAATAAATATAGATAAAGGAGAGTGATATGAGATTAAGTGAAAGTAAAATTGATGCTTTAGGCGTTGCTACATTACGTAGTCTTTGTATTGATGGTGTTAATAAAGCAAAAAGTGGACATCCAGGAACTGCTCTTGGTGCCGCTCCAATTGTTTATACACTTTATAAATACTATTTAAATGCAAATCCAAAAAATCCTACATGGAGAAATCGAGATCGTTTTGTTTTAAGCGCTGGACATGCTTCAATATTACTTTATTCAATGCTTCATCTTGCTCAATATGATGTTACAATCGATGATTTAAAGAACTTTAGACAAGTTGATAGTAGAACCCCTGGACATCCTGAAATTCATGTTACAGCTGGTGTTGATGCTAGCAGTGGACCTTTAGGACAAGGTATTGCTGAAGCTGTCGGTATTGCTATGGCTGAAGCTAAATTAAGAAATATGTATGGAAGTGAAGTTTATGATCATTATACATATTGTTTATGTGGTGATGGCTGTTTAGAAGAAGGTATTTCTCAAGAAGCTTTGACCTATGCTGGATTTATGAAATTAAATAAATTAATTTTATTCTACGATTCAAACAGCATTACATTAGATGGTCCTCTTGCTCAAAGTGATGATAGCGATGTAAAAGATCGTTTCTTAAGTGCTGGTTGGGATGTAATTTGTGTTAAAGATGGTAATTGCATCAAAGATATTAAGAAAGCTATTAGAATTGCTAAAGAAAGTGTTGAAAACCCAACTGTCATTATTTGTGATACAATTATCGGTTTTGGAAGTAAAAATCAAGGTACAAGCAAAGTCCATGGTAATCCTCTTGGAGAAGAAGATGGAAGAAATACTAAATTAAGCTATGGCTTTGATCATGAAGATTTCTTTGTTCCTGAAGAGGTTAAAGAAGATTTGATTGCTTCATTCGTAAATAGAGGCGAAACTTTAGAAAAAGAATATAATGCTAGATTAGAAGAATATTCATTAACTCATAAAGAATTAGTTGAACAAGCATTAAGTTTAGAATGTAACGATGTTAAAGCTTATTTAAAAGGAGAAGATCTAGAATTTAAAGATTTAAAAGAAGATTCTACAAGAAAAGGAAGTCAAAAAGTTTTAAATCATTTCTCAAGTATGCTTCCTAATTTTGTTGGTGGTAGCGCTGATGTTGCCGCTAGTGTTATGACAGGTTTAACTAATCAAGTTGATTTCACCTTTGACCATTTAGAAGGTAAAAATATTAACTGGGGTATTAGAGAATTCTTAATGGCTGCTGCAAGTAATGGTATGTTATTACATGGAGGCTTAAGAACTTATGCTGGTTGTTTCCTTGTATTTAGCGATTACCTTAAACCAGCTATTAGAATGTCAGCTTTAATGGAATTGCCTCAAATTTATCTTTTCTCACACGATTCATTAATGGTAGGCGAAGATGGTCCAACTCATCAACCAATTGAACAACTTGCAATGTTGCGTTCAATTCCTAATACATTAGTATTTAGACCATGTGATAATAGAGAAGTCTTTGCTGCTTATAAGATTGCTCTTGAAGAAACAAAGAAACCAAGTTGTATCATTCTTAGCCGTCAAAATCTTCCAATCTTAGAAACATCTTCAACTTATGAAGGCGTAAAACGTGGTGGATATATCGTTTCTAAAGAAGAAACATATGCTGATATCGTTCTTATTGGTACAGGTAGTGAAGTTTCTTTATGTTTAGAAGCTAAAGAAATGTTAAAAGATCAACTTGATATTAGAGTAGTCTCTATGCCATGTACGAATTTATTTGATGCTCAAGATAAAGAATATAAAAATTCAGTTTTAACTAAATGTTATAACCATAGAATTAGCGTTGAAATGGCTTCAACATTTGGCTGGGGTAAATATGCTAGATTTAATTTTGGTATTGATCACTTCGGTGCAAGTGGAAAAGCTAATGATGTTGTTAAAAAATTCCATTTCACAGCATCAGATTTAAAGGATTACATCCTCGAATGTGTTAAAGAATTAAGGGAGGAAAATTAGTGGCTAAATACGTATATATTAAAAAAACTAATAAAAAAGGTGAACTTGGTATTTCTAAAAGTGTTTTTAAACAAATCGGAGAAGAATCAATTCGTCAAATAAATGGAATTATCTCTCTTGATAATAGAAAGAAAACATTTTTAACTGATGATGATGTCGATGTAACTTTAAGAGACAACGAAGCTATATTCAAAATCAAAGTAAATATCTCAAAAGATGTTAATAAAGATGAAATTGAAACAAAAATTAAAGAAGTTTTGACTAACAATTTATTATATCTTTTAGATGCAGTTCCTTTTTCAATTGTTATTAAAACTAATATTATTTAATTATGACTCAAGCGTTAACAAGAAATAAATTACAAGAAAAAGCAATGCAAATTCTTTATTCTTACCTTCTTTTAGAACAATTAGGTAAGAGCAAAGATATTGTTAGCTTAGTTGAAGAAAGTTTAGATCAACAATTTGATGATGTTGATGTGTTTTTGAAACTAACTTTAGTTAAAGCTATTAAATATAAAGATGAATTAATCGAATATGTAACTCCATATTTAAGAAGATGGAAGTTTTCTAGATTAAACTTAACAATTCAAGCTATTTTAATTTTATCTTTGACTCATTATAAATACTTTTTAGAAATGGAAAAACCAATAATTATTGATGTTGCAGTTAAACTTGCTAAAAAGTATGGTGATCTCGATGATTACAAATTTGTAAATGGAATTTTAGATAATTGTTTAAATGATAACTTACGAAAATAAATCTTTTTATAGCATTAACGAGATAAATAGTTATATCAAAACATTATTTGATAATACTTTAACATTATCAAACATTGGCTTAATCGGAGAAGTGAGTAATTTTAAAGGTGCCAACAGAAGTGGGCATCTTTATTTTTCTTTAAAAGATGAAAAATCTATCCTTTCATGTGTCATGTTTAAATATGATGCTTTAAATTTAGATTTTTCTTTTAAAGATGGAGATATGCTTTTAGTAATAGGCAATATCTCTTCATATGTTCCTAATGGAACTTACCAATTAATTATTAAAAAAATAATTCCTTATGGAGAAGGTAGCATTCTTTTAAAAAAAGAGAAATTAAAGCAAGAATTAGCAAAAGAAGGTCTTTTTGACGAATCAAAAAAGAAAAAACTTCCTTATTTTCCTAAAAAAATAAGTATTATTTGTGGTCAAAACAGCGCAGCTGAAAGAGATTTTAGCTTTAATATGTATAGACGTAATCCTCTAACAGAAATTAAGTTTATTTATTCTAAAGTTCAAGGAACAGATTCATTAAACGATCTTTTAAAAGCTTTAGATGAAGCAAATAATGATGATTCCGATTTAATCATATTAGGGAGAGGTGGAGGAGCCAAAGAAGATTTAGATGTGTTTGATGAAGAAGCTTTGGTTAGAAAAGTAGCTTCGTTAAACAAACCTTTAATTAGTGCAATTGGACACGAAATTAACCTTTCTTTAGTAGATTTAGCAAGCGATGTCCATGTTTCTACCCCGACTGCAGCTTGTGAAAAAGCAGTTGTAGATTTAGAAGATATAATTAAGGAATTGTATTTTATTAAATCAGATATCCATAAATCTATAATAAATAAGATTAATTATTATGAAAAAGAAATATTAACTTTAAAGAACTTACCAACTTTAAAGAGTTATTCTTCTTATTTAAACGAAACATTAAATAATATTGTTAATCTTAAAAACAGTTTATGTAATTCAATTAATAAAATTGTTAGTAATGAAGAAAGAAAATTAAATGATGTTAAATTAAGACTTTCTACATTAGATATATCTACTTTACTTAAAAAAGGTTATAGCCTTATATATAAGGATAATAGTGTAATTAGTGATGTTAACCTTCTTGCTAATGAAGATATAGTCACTATTAAAACATATAATGGTGAAATTAAAGCAAAAGTTATAGATATAAAAAAGGAGTAAAAAAATGGAAAATAAAGAATTAAGCTTTGAAGAAAAACTTAAAAAAGTAAATGAAATTGCTCGTTTATTAGAAAGTAATGAATTAGATTTAAACGAATCTTTAGCTAAATTTGAAGAAGCAAACAAATTAATAAGTGAACTTGAAGAAACTATCAAGAATGCTAAAGAAAAAGTCGAAAATAGCCAAATGGTAAGTAAATAGTAATTAATTAGTATTTAATTAGCAATATTCAAGTATGAGCAGAATCATTTTACACGTTGACTTAAATGCATTTTTTGTTAGATGTGAAGAAATTAAGAACCCTAATTTAGTTTCTAAACCTGTTGCAGTAGGTGGAGTTGGAAGAAAGGGTATTGTTTCAACATGCTCATATAAAGCAAGAGAATACGGTATTCATTCTGGGATGCCAATGTTTCAAGCACAAGCTTTATGTAAAGATTTAATAGTATTAGGATGTGACTTTAAATTTTATAATTTGATGTCAAAAGAATTTGTTCATCATTTAAAACAATTTACTCCTTATGTTGAACAAGCTTCTATTGATGAATGTTACATGGATATTACTGAATCTTTTTTAAAATATGGAAATAACAATATTGATGAATACTTAAAAAATATTCAACAAGGGTTATACAATAAAACTCAATTATATTGTTCAATAGGTGTAGCTAGTACAAAATTTTTAGCTAAAATGGGAAGTGATATTAAAAAACCAAACGGAATAACAATTATTAGAAAAAAAGACATTCCTAAAATCATTTTCCCTTTACCTATTAAAGATTATTATGGAATTGGAAATAAAACTTATCCTAAATTACAAAATATAGGTATAAATACAATTGGAGATTTATATTATCGAATAAAAAAGAACGATCCAAATGATTTATTGAATAATTATTTACAAAATTTTAAAGATCATATTATTTGTTGTCTTGAGGGAAGAAGCGAAGATAAACTTGATTTAAACGAGTTCGATCCTAAATCAATAGGAAGAACATCTACTTTTGATTATGATAGCGATGATATAGATTACATTAAAAGAATGATTCTTTCTCAAGGAAATGAAATTATTTTAGAAATGAAAAATAAAGATAAGGTTTGTAAAACTATTCAACTTACTTATAAAGCAGGTGGTGGTCAAGATAGTGATTTTAAAGTAAGAACCTTTGCTAAATCTTTTAATGATTATACCGATGATAAAGAGTATATTTTAAAGAAAATTAGCCAATTTATCGATGAAACTTATGATTTTACCGTTTTAAGAATGGCTGGAGTTACTTTAAAAAACCTTAAAGACAAAAAATCTTTCGATATTCAAATGACATTTGATAATTATGAACAATATGAAAAAGAGAGCAAAGTTCAATTGTTAATTAATGAATTAAATAGAAAAGCTAATCAAGATTTGTTTTTTTCAGGAAGTAAATTAAAGGAAAGAAAAAATGGAAATAAATGAAGCTTTTAATAGATATATTCAGTTTTGTATGTTTGAAAAACAACTTACAAGTGTAACTATTCAAGATTATAAGGATGATTTTAAGAAGTTTCTTTATTATTTCCCTAATATAAAGGATACCGAAGATCTTTCAAAAGATGATTTTGATAACTTTACATTTAATCAATCTCTTGATGAACTAAGTGAAAAAACAATTTCAAGAAGAATAACTTTTTTAAAAGGTTTTTATATCTTTTTAGAAAGTGAAGAAATTGTTTTAAAAGATATAGTTGATGATGTTGAAATGCCTAAAGTTAAGAAGAAACTTCCTATTTACTTAACAAAAGATGAGGTAGATAGACTTTTAAACGTTATTCCTTTAGATAGTGAAGCCAATATTAGAAATAAAGCGATGATTGAAATAATGTATTGTACAGGTTTAAGAGTTAGTGAATTGGTTAATTTAAGGATAAAACAGGTTAACATTAATGAAAGAATTATAACTGTAATTGGAAAAGGAAAAAAAGAAAGAAGTGTTCCAATTAGAGAAGAATCATTAAATTATTTGCTTTTTTATATTAATAATGTCAGAAATAAGTTAAACTTTATTGTTGATAAAAATTATATCTTTTTAAATTCCAGAGGTAAAAAGGTATCTAGACAGTATTTCTTTATTGAAATAAGGAATTATGCCCGTTTAGCTAACATTGAAAAAGAAATACATCCTCATTCATTAAGACATTCATTTGCAACACATTTACTTGAAAATGGTGCAGATTTAAGAGTAGTTCAAGAATTATTAGGTCATACTAATGTTGAAACAACCCAGATTTATACTCACTTAACAAATGAGAAAATCTTGAATGAATATGATCAATTTTGGAAGAAAAAGTAAAGGAGAAAATATGAAATTTAAAAGAATATTCGTGATTGTTATGGATAGTTTAGGTATTGGAGAAGCTAAGGATCAAGCTTTATTTCATCAAACTGGTGAAGTTAGTGATTTAGGTGCCAATACTTTTAAACACATTAGTGAACATTTTGTAAAATTAAATATCCCTAATCTTGAAGCTTTAGGTATTAAAGATCTTGATGACTTAAAAAATATCGATACTGTCGAACATTTAAATTCCTACACATTAAAGTTAAACGAAGCTAGTAATGGTAAAGATACCATGACTGGACATTGGGAAATGATGGGAATTAAAACAATTACTCCTTTTAAAACTTTTACAGATACAGGATTTCCAAAAGAATTAATCGATGAACTTGAAAAACAAACTGGACATAAAATTATTGGAAATTATGCAGCCAGTGGAACCCAGATTTTAGATGACTTAGGTGAACAACAAATCAAAGATAATTCTCTAATTGTTTATACTTCAAGTGATTCTGTCCTTCAAATTTGTGCAAGTGAAGAAGTTACTGGATTAGACGAACTATATAGATGTTGTGAAATTGCTCGTAAATTATGTATGAATGAAGAATGGTTTGTTGGTAGAGTTATTGCTCGTCCATTTATAGGAAAGAAAAAAGGCGAATTTAAAAGAACTAGTAATAGACACGATTATGCAATTAGTCCAAGCGGAATTACAGCCATGAATATATTAAAAGATAATCATTTTAATGTTAAATGTGTTGGTAAAATTAATGACATTTTCAATGGTTCAGGTGTAACTAGCACAGTTCATACTTCTTCAAATAATGATGGAATGGATAAAACTGTTGCAATTGCCAAAGATACGGATTTTAAAGAAGGATTATGTTTTGTTAATTTAGTCGAATTTGATAGTGAATTTGGACATAGAAGAAATGTTATTGGATATGGAAAAGCTATTGAAGAATTTGATGAAAAATTAGATACGTTAATTAAACATTTAAATGATGATGATTTATTAATGATTACTGCAGATCACGGAAATGATCCAACTTGGAAAGGTACAGATCATACTAGAGAAAAAGTACCTTTAGTTGTTTATTCTAAATCAATTAAAGACGGAAAATATTTAGGTGAAAGAGATTCTTTTGCAGATATTGGAGATACAATATTAACAAACTTCAATCTTAAAAAAGATCCAACTATGATCGGAAAAACAATCGTTGAAATATTAAAATAGGGGAAAAATATGAAAAAAATAACAAAAATCGGAATTTTAGGGGCAGTTTTTGCTCTTGCAGGATGTACAAATGGTACAAATAAACAATATTTAATTAATGAAAAAATTAATCTTTTAACTCCAGTAGGAGCACCTACTTTAGGAATTTATGAAACAATTCTTTCATCTAATTCAACATCAACATCAACTCCAACCAGTATTCCTGTTGAACTTCAAAATAATAATACCGAATACAATATGATTGTTTTCGAATCATCCAATGCTTTAAAGTTGATTAATGCTGGAAAGTCAGATTTTAAATTTTTAGGATTATTAACAAAAGGTAATTTCCATTTTGTTGGATATAATAAAAGTGAAAATGATGTTCCAAGTAAAGACGATTATATTGTTTCTTTCCAAAAAGGAAGTGTTACAGATTTAGCTTTAAAATATGTTTTACCTTCAATTTATAACGAAAACAATGATAATATTCATTATTTAAATGGAGTTAGTCAAGTTGCTACAGTTTTAAAAAGCGGATTACATGAAGGAAATAAAGTAGATTGGGCTTTAATTGCTGAACCAAGTTTACATATGATTAAACAAGCAAATAACAATGACGACAACTTAGAAAACGATATTTATGAATATTTAGACGTAAATGAGGCTTTAAAAACAAAAACTAACGGACAATATGATTATGTACCACAAGCTGGTTTATTTGTTAAAAATAGCTTTTATAACGAAAATAAAGATATTGTCGAAGAATATTTAAAAGAATCAGTTAGTGTTAACCTTGATAATGCTTTAAATCATCCAGAAAAAATTGTTTCATATTTAGAAGAAAATAGTGTAACTGGAGAAGATTTTTCAACTAAATTTGGTTTTAGTAAGGATTTAATTGTACCTTTACAAGGAAATTCAAAAAATAGATTTGGAATCGCTAGTAAAGATAATTTAATTACTGGTAAAAAGTTTATTAGTGAACAAGATATAGCTTCGTTTATTAGTTTAGTAAGTTAATTATGATAAAAAAGAAAATATTAAATGTAGTTTTTGTAATTTTAGGTCTATTATCTATATTTTTAGTATGGGAAATAGCTTCTAGAATATATAGCTCATTTAGTGTTTTTCCTACATTTATAGATAGTTTAATTAATTTATTTACATTGTTAAAAGATTCTTTAACATATAAATCTTTATTTTTTACAATGGGTTTAGGTTTGTTAGGGGTAGTTATATCAATTGTTTTTGGAGTTACTTTTGGAATACTGGCTTATTATTTTGAGTTTTTTAGATCATTTTTCGCTCCAATTAACAAAATATTTAGAGTTATTCCAACAATTGTAATATCAATTTTGTTGATAATTTTTATTAAAAATATTTATGCTTATTTAATTATTTCATTTTTAGTTTTATTTCCTATTATATATGAAGCTACATTAAAAGGGTTTTTAGAAATTAATGTAAATATTTTAAATTCTTTAAAATTAGAAGAAATTAGAGGACCTTCGTCTTTATTTAGAGTTTTGCTTCCTTTAGCAAGTCCATATATTTTATTAAGCGTAATTCAATCGATTGGTTTAGGTTTAAAGATTGAAATTATGGGTGAGATCTTAATGGGAGACAATAAAAGCTTAGGTATTGGTTATTTAATTAACAATGCGTATACACACACATATAATTATATAGATATATATTCATATGCATTGTTGATAGTTATTGTATATTTATTAATTGATTTTATTCTTTATATTTTAAAGATTAAATTCA
>JAEDIE010000030.1 GCA_016296775.1 Bacilli bacterium
TTGATGAATTTTCAAATTGCCATTTAGAAGCTCCTAAAACATCATAATAACTATTATCTGAAGCATAGACTGTCTTGTCTTCGTTCTCACTTACATTTTCTAATGAACGAACTTGACCTTTTTTACCAGGATAATAATACATTGTACTTAAAATATGATTATCGCTACTTCCATAATAGTTATAATAGTAATTTATAGTAACTTTATTACCCCAAAGAGCATATAATATGACATTTTCAGAAGTAAAATTCTCTAATGAAGGATCAAACATTGTAGTTGGATCATCCTTAACAAATGTCCACCCCTTAAGATAATGTAAAACACTTGTATCACTATCATATAATGAAGATGGTAAATTCACTTCACTAGGAGAACTGGTAACAATATTGTATGATGCTAAATCACTAAAGTAATCAGAATGACCATTAGCATCAAAAGTAACACTAGACATAATTTTAGTACTAAAGTATCCACTTAATTCAATATTTCCATACCCAACACCATCTAAATCAGCACTAATTGTAGTAATTTCATTAGATGTATCATTATTATAATACCATCCATAAAAGAACAAACTTCCATCAGTTGGTTTAGATAAAGCAATAGGTAAATCAGCTTCAGTAAACTCTAAAACGTTATTATTTGTATAATTTTCACTCATTTCTGAACCATCTCTATAATCAAGAGAATAAGTAATCGAATAGGTAGCAATACTATAGTTAGCATATAGATCAATTTCTGTTCCATCATTAACTTCAATTCCACTTGGTACTTCTCCATCACTAGAAGACAATCTCCAAGAATTAAAGTGGTAGAATCTTTTAATAGGAGTATTTATTGAAAATGAGTTTAATGTAATAGTAACTCCTTTGACTATAGGGTAACTCTTTGTAATAATATCATCTATTGCTGTTTCATTAGTTACTACTCCTCCATTTAAATGGTATCTAATTGTATAACTTCCTAAATTTGAAGCTTTAATAAAATAATCAGTATTGCCTTCTGAAACATAAACAGTTTGTTGAAGATTTGTTTCAGCTAATGTTCCGTTATCATAAACCATTGCTGTAGCAGTTTCAGTAATTTCTGATGTTTTATTAAAAGTAAAACTAAGACCGCTTCTTGTTCCATATCCTTCTAAAGAAGTTACTGAAGTATTTGAAGTATCTTCATATAAATAGGAATAATCTATTTTTGAACTCAATGTTTCAGTAAATCCACCAATCGAACATCTCCATCCACAATAAATTTTGGAGCAGAAAGAGTAGGATAAACAACATTTCCATAAGCTGTATCAACAAATCCATCAGGATAAATAATAAACTGTGAACCAATACTTAATGAAGCATCACTTGCTACATATAAATAGCTTCCATTCATTAATTTCATAGGGTTAACAAATGAATATGAACCATCATATAATCCAAGATGTAATCTATATGAGATTGGAAAAAAACAATCTTGTGTACTAACTGTGGTTGTACTGCTAATAATCTTAATTGTTAATTTCATAACTCCACTACTAGCACCACCATGTATGTTTATATCTGTAAAATCAGTATAAACATTGTTCGTAGTATATAAATGACTCGATGATCTATTTTTAGTTTCAACATAACTATTTTCAGTATTTAATGTAATAACACTTTCAGAATTTCCGATAATCTTAATATCTGTTGTGTTATGTTGAGCCTTAATTGTCGTAATAACAATATCAACATCCCCCGTATGTAAATCAGCATAACCAATTAGTGTAGATTTATATGAATATTTTGAATATGGCTTAATATTTGGCATATCATAAACATTAAATGGAGTAATCCCACCTTCTTGATAAGCACCAGCAGTAGATGAACCACCTCTATAATCATAAATTACAAAAGGAGCATAAACTGTTCCACTATTTACAAGAAATTGACTACCATTATCATATTCTTTTTCTTTAATATAGCCTAAACAATAAACATTACCAGTTGAAACAATAGAAGCATTTTTATCAAGGACAAATTCGCAATAATTACCGCTTGTATGACCACTTAAATTAATATTTTCACTTCCTAATATTCCCCCGATTTGAATGGTACCTTTATTAGTCAATTTAACATTTCTAGAAATTGTAACAGAATTTTTTCTATATGTAGATACTCTACTTGCGTTAGCATCAGCAAAGCTATTATTACCATCATCAAACCATTTAGAAGAATCATCACCACTTTGTCTACCATTCCATGTTTCTCCATCAAAAGGAAGACATAAAGTAACTCCAGGTTTTATTTCACAACTTTTTCTTATAGTAGGATTTTTACCAGTATAGGTAAAAATTGTTTCTCCGCTATTAGCATTGCTTAATGCATCTTCAATTGTATAATATTGAACATTTGTTTTGTTATTGTAACAAACAGGATCTAGCGTTATAGAATCGATACCAAAAGCATCATAAATATTCCACGAAGAAAAACCTAGTGATCCAAAAGAAAAGAAGAATGCACCTAGAAGAAAAATATACTTAAAATATGTTAAAAACTTATGTTTATGCATTTTCTTCTCCTAAAGATAAATACAAAACCATCTTTGCATTATTACTAGATGTAGATAAATAACTATAGATTCTAGAATAAGCAGCTGAACTACTAGCTTTTAAAGAATATGTTAATGTCAAATAAATTTCACCTGTGTCGCTAGATAGAGATCCAAAATCGGCAAGAAGATGTTTACTAGTCCATTTAGAATTTTCACTATCACTACTAGCTGTTGCACTAATATCAGATTTTAAATAATTTACGATAACTGTAGGAAGAACAAAGTTAGACGTATTTCCATTATTTCCTTCTAAAGCTAAACTTGGGATTAAATATATATTTTCTGAATGTAATTTAGCTTTTGTAGCAGCTAAATTAACTTTTAAATAAAATTCAATAGTTCCAGAAGTTTGATAACTTGGAGTGCTTGAAGAGCTAGAAGAAGAATTAATAAAACCAGTAGAACAATAATATAAAGGAATGAATCCACCATTATCTTTACTTTCATCAATTGTAATACAATCAGTAAAATCACCAAATTTACCAACCTCGACATCGATGATTCCATTATCTCCTTTTACTCCCCCCCCCTCAATCAACCACGACGAAAAACCAATCGAAGCAGCACTAGCTACGAGTAAAGAAGAAATAAGGATAGTATTTGCAATTCTTCGATTAGTAAATTTCATATTTATTCCTTATATAAATATATAATAATATCTAATATATTAGATATTAGCCTCCCACCAAGCATAAACAGTAAGTTGTTTTTTATTAATAGGAGTTAAATCAGTAAGCTTTCCAGCATTAACATTATAAGTAGGAGTTGTATACCATCCTAAAAATGTATGGTCTTCATAAATAGGAGTAGGAATATCACTTAAATCAATAGGTGTACCCTTAATTGTTGAAGCAAAAGCCATGGTTGAAGAATCAAAGAATGTTCCACCATTAGGATTAAATAAAACTGTAGCATATTCAGTAACACTAGATGTTGATTCTCCTTTCATTGAGAATTGATATTCCCAAGTAGTAGAATCTACCTTATAGTAAACATTACCATTTGTAATATTTAAATAGAAATCTCCAACCTTTCCTAATGTTGAAAAAGGATCGCTAGCTCCTCTATACCAAACAGTTGATTTAGGACGAGGAATATAGATTGAATCACTTCTATTGGTGACGTATCCATCACTATAAGTAACAACTAAGCAATAGTTATTTTCATCGCTATATTCTTCACTATATGTAACAGAAACAATGCTAACTCCATCGCTTCCATCTTGAATTTCAAATACTTGAGGAGGCATTGTATCATCACTAAATATAACTGTAATAGTTGTAATTTTTGTTAAAGGATCATAAGAAGGAATAATCGCTTTAATTCCATTACCATCTTTTCCTTTAGGAATAATAATTGGTTCACCTACACTTTCATCAGTATATACAAATTGAATAGATATATCCCCATTTTCAAGAGTATCAATATTAACTTCTTTAATACCCTTTCCATCATCTCCTTTTTCTCCAAAAGGAATCGAAAGAATGGTATCTTCAATTGTTTCATCAGTATATTCTATTGTAATAACTACTCTATTTTCTTCATAAACTGGAGTTACTTTTTTAATTCCTACTCCATTATCTCCACTTATTCCTTTAGGAATAGAAATTGTTAAAGGTTCAACTTCTTCACTAGAAAAAACAATAGTTAAAAGAGTATTTCCAGTAGTTGGATCAACACTAACTGAGTGAGAAGCAATAACATATCCATCATCGCCAAAAAATGATGAACATGAAGCTAAACTTGTTGAAAGTAAAGCTAAGCTAAGTAAGGAAACAATTTTAAATCTATTCTTCATAAGTAACATCCTCCTTAATGTTATTCTTTAAATCATCGATTGTAGGTACTTTATTTAATAAAGTAGGATTAGTTTCTACATCATTTGTTACAAATTTAAATGGATGGAAACCAGTAGCAAGAGAAACACATTTAGCAAGTATCGTTAAGAATTGACCTAAATCTGAGGTAATATTTGTTGTAAATGTAAGTTCACTTACATCTACAACAATTTCTTCGCTAAATGTATTCTCATTTGTTGTTATATTGTTATTTACTTTTGATAAATTAAGTCCTCCTCCATAATAAGCTAAAGGAGTATTTATATAGTTAGTGTTATTTTCACTAACTATATAGTTCTTTTCAATACATAAGTTCTTTAATATCTTTTTCATTGGGAAGAAATCATCAATACCAATTTCATTTCTATTTAATGCTTTAGATATATTTTCTTCAACTAAACTTGAAGCGTCGATCTTATCAGGATCTTTATAATCATAAAATTTAGTTTTACCTTCAAGATTTACAATTATTGGGAAAGAAGTTCCTCCAACATTTTTAGGAGCAACTGCGTCAAACATATCAAGCAACTCTAAAAGTAAAGAAGGATAACCATTATATAAATATGGACCATTGAATGAAGATTCAAGGGCGATAGAAAATATTCCTGAATTATAGAAAGATGAATTATTAAATGTTACTTCTCCATCATAATTAATAGTTGAATCTTCATTGATAATTCCCAGAACATTATCTAATCCATTACCTAAAGTTCTTAATATATTCATATCTAACGAAGATGTATCATTCATCAAGACATCACTTAAAATAGTATCACTTACAACTTTTCCTTCATTAGACGCTTTATCAACATTAGTTTCATAAAAATGAATAAAGTTATCAACAATATCACTTTCTTTATATGTAAGTGATATTGTTTTAGTAGTATCTACTTTATTCATTTTGTTACTACCTAACTTTGCTAAAAATTCTTCTCCAGTATGAAGAATACAATTATCAATAAGTAATTGGTTAGTAGAAAAAGCTCTTAAAACATTTTTACCATGGCTTAAAACACTATTTTTAACAATATTATTGTTTCCACTTACTTCTAAAACTGTACCAGTATAATAAAGGTTATACATATTATCAATATTATTAGTATTTCTTAACTTAACATCGTTGATTGTTAAGTTATTTCCATCTAAATATAATCCAATATTATCTTGACCAAAAGCTTTAACAATTGGTATGTCATCAAGCGAACCAATTGTAACAAGAGGTAAAGGACCAAAGAAATAATCTTTTTCTTTACTTGGAGTAAGTTTTTGAGTTTCACTGCTTATACTACCATTATTAGGATAACATAAGTTATTCATATTAATAGTAAAGCCATTTCCATATAAATCTTTAGTTAAGTGGATTCCACATTTAATAATAGGTTCAAAAACTTTATATCCACTAGCTCCTTTTTTTGCTTCATTATATGTATCAATATATGTTTTGTTATAAGTTGTTGTAAAAGTATATAATTCTTTTTCAAAACTAAATGATTTAGTTTTGAAATCATAATTACCAAATAACTTGGTATTTTCTTTTAAATAAGAATTAATATATTCTCCACTCTCATTAGTTTTAAAGGTTGAAGCTAAACTTTCAAGGTTAGTTTGAAGCACAATCCTTTCACCTTTACTAGAAAAGTTAGTACACATCAATAAATCATTATAAGAATAAACATTAACTCCATCTTCAACAACATTAAAAGTATATTTATTTGATAAATATTCTACTTCTTTAGAAGCAAATTCAACATAAGCTTCGCCACTTCCAATAATCTTAACTTTATTAAATTCATCGACATATACATTGCTAGAACAAGACTTAAAAACTACTTCATCACTACTTGTTTCATCACTTAAAACATCAAAAGTAAGTTCAAATTCAGCTTGTTTTGTTTCGTATTTATCAACTTCAAGATTAGTATACTTTAAGTCATATTCTCCATAATATGTAGTTGAATCAATATTACTCAAAGAAGGGGCTTTCTTTGTATTTATAATAATAGTTCCATTTTCATATATAACTGCTTTAAATGATTTTTGATGAGTACCACGAACGTTACTTACAATTACTTCACATTCTCCTTCCTTTAAAGGAACAAAATAAAACTTCTCATTTTCTTCTTCAATTTTAGCAACTGGATCAGATGTATTCGTATTTACTTTCCATATAAGTTCTTTACTTCCACTTGCTAAAATTAATGAAGGATCGTTTATTACTACACTTGCGTTAAGTTCATAACGAGTAGAATATCCATTTAACTTAAATCCTTCTACTCCTTTATAAGGAAGTAAAATATCGTCAATATCACTAGCAACAGTATTATTTAATACCATTACTGAAACAAAGGTTAATAAACCAATTATAAATGGAATAACAAGTAAAATAGGTAATGTTTTCTTTTTCATAATTAACTTACCTCCATTTGTTTAAAAGCTTTACTATATTTAGTTTTACATTTAATTATTAAAGGTAAAACTAAAAGTAAAGATAAAATAATTTCAAGTAGATATATTAAAGCAATATGAACTTTAATAAAACCTAAAAGAAAATGAACTACAAGTAAAATAAGAGGGAAAATAGTAGCAATTAAACCATTTAAATAACTTAATTTATTTTTTCTACTACCCTTATCTAACATATCTAAATATGTCCCAAATACATTGTTGAATAATGTTAATATTAAACCAATTATGATAGTCATAAAGAAAGTTGTAACATTTATGTTTTTAGATATAACTAAAACAAAAGAAGAAACAATTAAACTAAATGAAGAAAGAATTAAAGGAATTAACATTTTAGCAATCAAAGTTAATTTAACACTTACAGGAATATATTTAACAATTTGGATACATTTTTCTTCTCTAGAGAAACTCATAGAAGCACTAACATTAATAATTGAAGAGAAAAGAAGAACGATACACATATTAATTCCTTCTAAAACTTCAGGGAAAATATTTGTATAAAATCTAAGGTTTGTATACATAATTAAATTCATACTTGAAATTACTACATAACTTAAAAATGGAGCCATTATTAAAAGAGCAGTATAAGAAAAGATATATGTTGAATCTTTAAATAATAAATCACACTCTTTCTTTAATAAAGCTTTAAAAGGAGATAATAATTTAATATTACTATTTTTATTCTTTCTACTAAGAGAAATATTTCTTTGATTCAATAATTTAAAGAAGTAGGTTGAAAGTATTCCACCTAAAGAAAGAGTTACTAATATTAAACCTAAAATTATACATATATTTGGTAAAATATTTTCTTTAGAAACAATTAAAGATGTAAAGTTATTAACTGGAACTAAATATTTTACCAAATTATGTAATGATTCAATAAAGCTAGGAGAAAAAACTCCTCCAATTGAAGAATCATTTAAAGCTGTTAAAAATAAATTTAAGACAAATTGATATATAAAACAAAGAACAATAACAATAACACTTGCTAAAATAAATTGAACAATATCATTAGATTTAACTAGTTTATATATAAATTCATATGGAGTTACAAAAATTAAAGCTACTCCAACGTTAAATGCACTAATAATAAATGGATATATAATACTAGCTACATAAAAATAAGGCATAAAGAAGCGAGATGAAGCAAATGTAATAAGTAAAGGAGTAGATATTATTAAATTTAATATTACATCTTTAACATATACGTAAGTCATCTTAGAAAATACGATTGTAGAAGGAGATATTGGAAGAGGAGAAAGTAATCTAGCATCTTCTTTATCAAAAATGATCTTTCTAGCACTCATTAAAGAAGAAACAATACCTACAATACTCATTAAAAGTAGGAAAAGTACTAAGAAATCATATGTTCCATAACTAGAATAAGTTGTAATTTTTTTATCAAGTGATTTAAAGATAAATACTTCTAAAGTAATTAAAAGTGCAACAAAAACTAGTCTTAAAAGCAACTTTAAAACTTTGATTCCAATTTTAGAATCATAATTAGTATATTCTTTTTTAAACTCTTTATAGACTAGTTCAATTAACATTACTAATCGTTTCCTCCATATATTTTCATAAATATCTTATTTAAATCTTTACGTTTAAGTGGTTCTTTCTTAAAGTCAATAATTTCAGCTATTTTTCCATCATTAATAATCGCTACTCGATCACAAACTTTTGAAACAAGTTCAATGTTATGAGATGTAACAAAGACTGTTTTTCCAAAAGCTGCAAAGTCTTTAATCATCTTTAATAATACTTCATAGACGATAATATCTAGACCAACAGTTGGTTCATCAAGAATCCAAACTTTAGGATTATGAATTAAACTAGCCATTAAGCAAATCTTTTGCTTCATACCATGGCTATATTCTTTAATCTTTCGATTCATGTCGATAACATTCATCCCAAATTTTTTAACTAAGAAATTATAGTTTTTATTAAATGAAGCTTGAATCATTCCATAACTTGAACCAATAAATTGAAGATATTCATTTCCAGTCATTGATTCATAAGTAACAGGTTCACTAGGAACATATCCAATTTGTTGTTTTACATCAAGAGATTGAGTTTTAACATCTTTTCCTAAAACTAATATTTCACCACTATCGTAATCTTTTAACCCAACAATACAATCAATAGTTGTCGATTTACCTATACCATTTTTTCCAATATAGCCAAATACTTCACCCTTTTTTACCTTTAAGTCAAGTCCTTTTAAAACTTCCTTCTTTCCATAACCTTTATATAAATCTTTTATTTCGATAACATAATCTGGAATATCAGGAACTTCAATATTAAGGTCGATTTGTTCTTCTTCAATAGTTTTATTTACCATTTCTTTTTCTTCCATTTTTATTTACCTCCTAAAAGATTTAACCCACAATATATCATCGTTATTTAATTTAATTAATGAATAAGTAGATCCACACTTACTACATTTATAAGTATACCCATCATATAGTAAGTCAACACTTCCACAAACAGGACACTTAGCTTCAAATATTTCAGTATCTGTTTTAAATAACATCGATAAACTAGATATAAGATTTTTAAATAATAAATCGTGATTAGGTTTATATATAGATAGACTTAAAACACTAGAGAAATTTCTTATAATGTTGTTTTGTGTTAACAAGACAACATTATTAAATTCTAACTTCTTATTTTCAATTTCTTTTTGTATACTAATTTCATTTTCTTTAGAATACGTTTTACTAGTTAAGAAGTAATATGTTGCTTTTTTATCTTCACTTACTTTTGTATTAGTTTTAATAGCTTTTTCAATTAATCTAACTTCCATGAAAAATCCTAAGTTCTCTTTATCTTCCTTAATTAGATAAGAAAACATACCTTTTTTAAAACTAAGTTCATCAAATCTAAGTCTATTATTAGCATCAATACTTAATGTTGCATTATTAGATTTTGTAGTTTTTGCAATATTTAATGAAGAAAGATACTTAAAGAAACAAAGAAGACAATAGTTATAATAATATTCATTAATTGAACTATTAGTAGTTACATTTAAGTAGTTAACTTTATAAAATCTAAAACAATAAGAATATAATTCATCATGAATTAAAATATTAGTAGGAATTATGTTCTTATCAATAAATTTATGAGTAATCTTAAAGAATTCTGTATTTTTAATTTGTTTTACTCTTTTTACTAATCTTCTAACAAGAGTATACACTTTATTTGGATTACCTTTTTCTTTCTTAAAGACATCTTCATAAGGATAATTTAAAGAATTGAATTCTTTAAATAAGGAATGTTCTCCATAAGTTATTCCATTTACTTCAAAATGTTCTTCAATAGATTCAACAAGTGGAAAGATATTGCTTAAGATATATTCAACTTCATCTTCTATTAAAGTAATTAAAAGAGAAATAAATCTATTTTCATATGTATCTATTGAATCAATAAATTCAATAGAATGAACATATTCTGGAGTCATAATACCATTTTTATTTTTCCATAATTTAGAATCTTTTAATGTATCATTAAAAGATTTATTACTTAAATTAGTAGAGAATTCACTTCTAATAATAACTTCATTAGTAGAAGCTTTAATATGAGGTTTTAAAACAATTGAAGTAATTTTATTTAAAACATTTTTAAGTTCATTAACTCTTAATAATGTTTCTTCATAATTATATTTAACATTAAGCTTAAATTTATGTAAGCTTAATGTTTCATAAACATATGTAAAAGAAGAGCTACGTTTAATAGTTCTTTTTAGTTTTTCACTTAATTCTATTAAATATTCTTTCTTCTTTTCCATATTGTTAAATATAATTAAAAATTAAATTATTATTATAATTTTCTTAATAATTTATCAATTGTATGGTTAGTAGCTTTAAAGCTATCTTTTCCATATACTTTAACGATTAATGATTTTAAATCTAATAAGCCTTGTTTGATGTAATCTTCAAATCTTCCTTCAAGTTTACCAACAACTTTTCTAGAAAACATAAAGTCAAGAGCTTCTTCTTTACTTCCTCCACATTCAACATAAACTGGAACAAGAAGTTCAATTTGATGCATTATACGGTTACCAAATGTAAGGTCGAATGTATCGTAGGTAAAATCAGTTAAGGCTTTAAATTTAGTTAAATCAGCTTTAGATAAGTTATTTTCTTTTCTTTCAATTGCTCCTTTAAATAAACTTTGAAGTTTATTAACAGATACTCCTACTTTTTTAACTTCTTCATTTACTTCAAAAGGTTCATTACGATCATCGAAGGTGATCGTAATAGCTCTATCATAAACCTTATCAGTAATTGTAAATGTTGAATCGTCTTTATTAGCAGTTCCAATAAACCAAGTGTTACTAGGAATTTGAAGAATTCCATCTTCTAAATGTAAAGGAGCTTCAAAATCATATGGTAATTGCATAATTTTTAATTTCCATTTATCAAGAGGATACTCTAAAATTGAAAGGAAATCTGCAAAGTAATATTCAACACGGGAGATGTTAATTTCATCTAAAACCATAATATTAACATGATTTTCTTTATATGTTGCATCATATAATCTTTTTAAGAATTCTGTTTCATTATATGATTTTGAAAAGTCGTTGTAATAACCTAAAATTGAAGTTCTATCTCTCCATGTAGCTTGTACTGGTTCAAAGAATGATTCTTCTTTGATAAATTCACTAAAGTATCTAGCAAGAGAAGATTTACCAGTTCCACTTAAACCTTCAAGGATGATAAGTCTACTAGCAGCAAGTCCTGAAATAAAGGCTCTAATAGTAGATACATCAAAGTATAATTTTTCTTCTTTAGCAAGATAATTTCTAAATTGAGTAGTTAATTCTTTTAAAGTAATATTATCTTCAAATTCATTGTAAATATTTGCTTGATTGATAACATCAATTCCACAAAGTCCTGGGAATACTCTCTCTTTATCTTTTAAAGGAGTATCACTTAATTCACCATTTAATGCTCCATTTCCATTTAATCCATTATTACTAGCATTTGCATATATTGGATTTCCTTGTTCATCAACTTGGGCTTCTCCAAAACTAGAAGCAAGATTTCCTTGTTCATCAAGTTCTTTGGCTTCTTTTTCTTCTTCTTCTTTTTCTTTTTCTTCTAATTCTTTAGTTTTATTTCCAAAGAATCTAAATGGTTCATCAATATGTTTAAAGTTAATATATAACATTAATATTCCTGAAACGATTAAACCTAAAATGATAAAAAGAATTAAACCAACTAACAAGGATTCACCTAAGAATGTTAAAGAATTTATCATATATTCTTTTTCATAAGGATATTGAGCAACTAAACCAATTCCAAAGCAAAGAATAAATGTAATAAAGAATGTAGCAACATAAATTCCAACCCACTTCTTAGTAAATATTTTGTTATCGTAATATTTAGCAAGTCTTAATTCGTAAATAAAAGCACAAACAAAGATAAGTACATAAATTAAGGTACAAGCTGTAAGAATCCATCCAGCAAATCCTGGTTCAATTAAAGGAAAACCAAAAGCTAAGCCCATCTTTTGAATAGGATTATTTGCTTTCATCATAGGATTTGATCCATCAAGACAAATTGCACTAAACGCAGTAATAAGAAGGTAAAAGAATGTTATAGCCATTGCAATAAAATTCTTTCTAGTAAAGTGTGTTTTCATAACTAACTCCTTTATATGAATGATAATTTGACTAATTTGCTACTAATTACTCAAATTATCATTATCATTTTCTTTTTCTATCTTTTCTTCTTTATTTTCTTTCTTTTTGAAGAAATCTTTTATTTTAGAAAATACATTACTCTTTTTTTCTTTAAATGTATCTTCTTTATTAGTTTCTATATTTTTAATAGTAATATTACTACTATCATCATTATTATCTTTAATAACAACAATAGAAGAAGATGTATCTTCTATATTTACTAAATCTGATTCTTCTAAATCAGATTTAGAGATGAAGTTACCATTTTCAAATATATATTTATTTCCTTTATATATTAATGTTTCGTGATACTTAGTAGAAAAATCTACACTCTTATGTTCACTTAAGTTATATTCAAGTAACTCTATAAGTTTATTTGTTCTTTCTACTATTGCTTTATCATATTTATTTCTAAAATGATCAAACATTAACATACAATAAATAATAGAAATAACTGTAATAATACCAGAATTAGATTGAAGGAATACAACAAATATACCAACAGTTTTAAGTCTAGTACCATTATATTTTCCAATTATTTTTTCATAACTAAGATTACCTTTATATAATCTTCCATCATTATCACTTAAGTTATTAGAATCTCCTCTAGTAACAAATGTGTTATCGCTTTTAATATCTATAATTCTATGAACGTAAGTTACATTATCATCACCTTTAAAAGCGATAACATCATATAACTTAACTTCTTCTATTGATTTATATTTAGTTATTCCAACAATATCATAAGTATTAATTTGATTATCTAAATTAAACTCATCTAAGTAAGTATTAGCTTCATTTCTTTCTTGCATACTTCCACTTGCAATGACAATCATGGTTGAATCTCCAAGCAAGATTTTATCATTCATGAATTTACTTACTAAGGATGAGAGGAAGAAAAGAATTACTATTCCTAAAAGAGTATATCCAACAACTTTAGTAGTTATTTTTAAAGCTTTCTTTTTCTTTGATTTCTTTTCTTCCTCTTCAATTATTGCACTATCAATTAAATCAATGTCTTCTTTTCCTTCATTTACTTCTTTTATTAAATTTAAGTAATAATGTCTAAATAGAAAAGTGAATACTAAACAAAAACTTAGTAAGCATATAATTGTAACAATTAAAGCAATAATTTCTACATTAGACATAAAGGACCAAATATTATATAGAATTTATATTATTAAGAGGATTAAGCAGCTACAGCTACAGGTGTAACTACAACACTCATCCATGGAGATGTAGTAACTAATTTTGCAGCAGCATCAAATGCTTTTAAATTACTGATTACTGTTGCCTTTGCTTCATCTGTAGATTTGTTAGCATAACATTCAGAAGGATTTACATTATCAAATTTACTACCCCATTTAAAAGCAAACTTACAAGTAAAAGTACCAGCTCCACCAGCATATGCATATGTAACTGAACTTTTAACTGTATCTGCAAATGAAACACCAGAATCAGATATTGCGCATGTTTCACCTTTTGACATTGTAAATTCTTTAACTAAACCTGTAGTATTATTGGTAATAAATTGAAGATAATTCATTGTAAATAAATTTTCAAAATTATCATCTAGCGTAAAAGTGAATTTTATTCCGCTTATTACAGTTTCAGTACCTGTAACTTTAACAGAAAAACCAAATTGCAAATCCTCGGCATATGTACCAGAAAGACCATTTTCCACTTGTTTATTATCAAAAGCAACTTTAATGTCAGGAGTTGGAGTAGTTAAAATTTCAGCTTTTAATGTATTATCAGTAACTTCACCTGTTGAAACAGTAATATTTTGAGATCCAGTGTCTGTTTCACCACTGATAACCCAACTAGCAAAACCAACAGTAGCAAGAGATACTGTAGCTAGTCCAAGAACGGAAAATAATACAATTTTTGATTTTCTTGATTTTTTCATATAATTATATCCTTTCTATATATACATATATATAATGTATATATTTTTACAGTTAGTAACTTGATTACTAACTGTTAAATTCATAAGTTCCTTTTACACTTATAGTAATAGTAGATCCATTTAATATATTTGACATTTGTGTAAGTTCAAGTTTAGCTGCTTCTAAAGCTTTTAAATACTTATTTCTTTTTATTATTTTAGTATCATTATTTGTTTCATTGATATAGTCATTTCTAAATGTAGTTAACTTATCATTATAAAATTCTTCAGGAGTTTTACCATCGAAAAAAGATCCAAACTTAATGGCAAAAGCATCATCAGAATATGTATATAAGTTATATCCACTTAAAGATGTATCAGGTGAACCAAATTTACTAGAATCATACGTAGATGTAGATAATATTAAATAAGTTAAAGAAGAGTAATCAGCTATAGTTCTACCAAATAAATCTAAGGTAGGACTATCATCAACTTTAGAAGTATCTAATAAAGTAGGAATATTTATATTAGTTTCACTACCCTTAGTTACTTTTACACTTAAGTCAATTTTTTTAAATGTACAATTTGTTGATGCAGCTATAGAATATGTCATTTTTACACTCATATCCTTATTAGAACCACTTCCAGAAGTAACAATTCCACTACTTGTAGTACCACAAT
>JAEDIE010000031.1 GCA_016296775.1 Bacilli bacterium
TAAATGCGAAGTATTTGGCTGTATCAATAAAGCTTAATGAAAGGGACTCAATCTTCAATGATTGAGTTTTTATAAATATGATGTATGAAAAAGAATTAAATGCTGCTTTAGAAGCTGCACTCAAAGCTAAAGAAGTTGTACTTAAATATTATAACGAAGGATTTGATGTTGAAATCAAAGAAGATAAAAGTCCTGTCACTAATGCTGATAAAGCAAGTGACAAAATTATAAGAGATTATTTAGGTGCAAGATTTAACTATGCTTTTTTAACAGAAGAAAGCAAGGATTCGAGTGAAAGATTATCTTCAGATTATGTTTGGATTGTTGATCCGATTGATGGAACTGAAAATTATGTTCAAAGAGATGGTGAATTTACTATAAATATTGGTTTAGCTTATAAACATAAAGCAGTTTTAGGTGTTGTTCTTCTTCCTGCAAAAAATGAAATTTATTATGCTACACTTTCTCATGGAGCATATAGAATTAAAGATGGAATTACTACTAAAATCCATGTTAATGATAAAGTTGAAAACTTAACTGTTTTATGTAGTAAAAACCATATGAATGAAAAAGAAAAAGAGACTATTGAAAAACATAAAGATAGAATCAAACATATTGAAAAATTAGGAAGCAGCATTAAAGCTTGTTACATTGCTTCAGGAAAAGGAGAAATTTCTTATAGAATGAGTGCAGGAACCAAAGAATGGGATACTTGTGCTTTCCAAATTATTGTTGAAGAAGCAGGTGGATTAGTTCTTAAACCAGATAGAACCCCAATAACTTACAATAGAGTTGATGTATATAATAGAGAAGGATACATAATCATTAATAGAATTGAAAACTTTTTATTTTAATTATGGATTATAGACAAGATAGGATTAGAAATTTTAGCATTATTGCTCATATAGATCACGGAAAATCAACTTTAGCTGATCGTATTTTAGAATGCACTCATGCAGTTGAAAAAAGAGAATTAAAAGAGCAAATGTTGGATGATATGTTTCTTGAAAGAGAAAGAGGAATTACCATCAAACTTAATGCTGTAACTGTTGAATATCTTGCAGATGATGGAAATACATACGTGTTTAATTTGATTGATACTCCTGGGCATGTCGATTTTTCTTATGAAGTTTCAAGATCTTTAGCTGCTTGTGAAGGTGCAGTTTTAGTAATTGATGCAACTCAAGGAGTTCAAGCTCAAACTTTAGCTAATACATATTTAGCTATGGATAATGATTTAGACATTGTACCAGTTATTAATAAAATAGATTTAAAAAGTGCAATGATTGAATATTGTAAAGACGAAGTTGAAGAAAAGATAGGAATTCCTAGAGAATTTGCTATTCCAGTAAGTGCAAAAACTGGAGAGAACATTAAACAAATATTAGAGTCAATTGTTCATCATGTTAGACCTCCTAAAGGAGATATTAATAATCCTCTTAAAGCCTTAATTTTTGATTCATATTACGATTCTTATAGAGGAGTTGTGGTTTTAATTAGAATAAAAGATGGCCAAATTAAAGTTGGAGATAAAATTACTTTCATGAGAGCTAATAAAGAATACGAAGTTACTGAACTTGGTATTAGAACTCCTAACGAAGTAAAGGTCAACACTTTAAATTGTGGTGAAGTTGGATATTTATGTGCTCAAATTAAAGATATTCACGATGTTCATGTTGGTGATACTGTAACTTTATCTAACAAAAAAGCCGATGAACCTTTACCTGGTTATAAGAAAATTAATCCAATGGTTTATAGCGGGGTTTATCCAACTGATAGTAGAAAATATAATGAATTAAAAGATGCTTTAGCAAAGTTATCTTTAAATGATGCAAGTTTAAAATACGAAACAGAAACATCAAAAGCTTTAGGATTTGGATTTAGATGTGGTTTCTTAGGTCTTTTACATATGGATGTAATTCAAGAAAGACTTGAGCATGAGTATGAATTAGATTTAATTTTAACTGCTCCTAGTGTTGTATATAAAGTTAATTTAACTGATGGAACTACAATTTTGCTTGAAAATCCAGGTGATATGCCTGAATTAACAAAGATCAAATCTATTGAAGAACCATATGTTAAAGCTCATATAATGACACCTAAAGAATATGTTGGTCCAATTATGGAATTATGCCAAGAAAAAAGAGGAAGTTATGTCGATTTAGAATATTTTGATGAACAAAGAGTTAATGTAATTTACGATATTCCTTTAAGTGAAATAATATATAATTTCTTTGACAAATTAAAAAGTTACACTAAAGGTTATGCCTCATTGGATTATGAATTTTTAGAATATCGAGTTTCTAATTTAGCTAAAATGGATATTTTATTAAATGGTGATGTTATTGATGCTTTAAGTAGCATCGTTTATAAACCATTTGCCTATAATAGAGGATTAAAACTTGTTTCTAAATTAAAAGAAGTTATTCCTCGTCAACAATTTGAAATACCAGTACAAGCAGCAATTAATGGAAAAATTATAGCAAGAGCTGACATTAAATCGGTTAGAAAAGATGTCCTCGCTAAATGTTATGGTGGAGATATAACTAGAAAGAAGAAATTGTTAGAAAAGCAAAAGGAAGGAAAAAAGAGAATGAAGTCTATTGGAAGTGTTGATGTTCCTCAAGAAGCTTTTATGTCCTTACTTTCTATTGATGATGATGAATAAATACTAATAATTGTATTAAATATTTTTTATTTTTTGATATGGAACTATAATATTTTATAGGGGGGTGATTATGAATAAAAAATTTTTAATTTTATTTTCATTATCTTTTTTATGTTTAGGATATTCTACAACATTTAATTATAATATTTCAGGTAATACAAAATATTCTACTAGAAATATTTTAAATGAAAATAAACCATTAATAAAACAAACAAAAATTTCTGATTTTACCACATTTACTACTGAACCAAGTTATGATTATGTAACAACTCCAAATGGCAGTGAAGTTCCAGTACAAACTAATGAGGAGCTTTCTAATTCTACAATTATCGAATACGATAGTTACATTGATGAATTATATCCTGATGCTATTAGACTAAGAAGTGCATCTTCTTTATATAATTGCCATTCTTATGCATGGTATAGTCAAAGTATTGCAAATATTTATTGGATGAATAATCCGTCAAAATATTATGAAGATTTAAGCTATATTTCAACAACGTCTCCTCAGATTGGTGATATAGTATGCTACTTTAATGACAATGGAACAAGCGATATAAATGATGATAGCAATGTACATTCAGGAATTATTGTTGGTACAAATAATAATAACCCTAATTCTTCATTAAATAATTTAAACACTTATGTTGTTGAATCAAAATGGGGAAGGTATGGCTTATATAGACATAGAGGTGATTATTGTCTTTATATTGATGATGGAAGTGTTTCATATATTAAATATTTTAAAAGACATTCCACTCACTCGTTTGATTATACTTATGAATGGTTAGATTATACTAAGCATAAGGCAATTTGTGAATGTGGTGAGTATGAACAAACTCCGCATGTTGTGCAGGCAGGATCTTTAACTAGTCCATATAGTAGATGTTTTTTATGTGGCGGACTTGTTAGAGTGGGTATTACTCATTATTCTTCAAGAAAACTAAAAACGACTAAAAATGGTAGTTATATTTTACCTAATGGTGTAATAGTATTGGTAGATGAAGATATTGAATTATATTTTAGAGGGGAGTTAGTTTTTGAATAATATGAATAAAAATAGATACTTTTATATATTTTCTTTGTTTACTGTTTTAAGTATTTTAACTTCATGTTCTAATAATAAACTTTATAATGATAGGAAAAGCAATGAACTAGTTAAAGAGGATATAGTTTCAATAACATTAAAACAAGACGATTATTTAGGTAAAAAAGTCATAATTAAAGAAGAAAATGAAATTGAAGAAATATCATCTATAATTTTTAAATTAACTGAAGAAGATAATATAAATAAAAAGAACACATCTTTTGTTAATGATAGAAAAAATATTGAATTTTATTCAGATCTTGCTTTTGAATTTCAAATTTCAATATGTTCAAAAGATTACAAATTTAACTTTTATACATATTCAAAAGAATTAGTTTTTTATGAACTAGTAAAAGAAAAATATGTGGCATTTAATGGTGATATAGAAACTTATCAATTGCTTAGAGCTTATTTAGGAGACACATATGAATAGGAAATTATTACTAATTTTACCATTAATATTGTTATCAAGTTGTAGTAACACAACTAGTAAAGAACAATCATTTAAATTAATAGAAGAAAACAGGATCTTTTCGATTGTAAATTTTAAAGATTCATTTTCTTCTATTAATATTTCAATTATTGAGCGTGACACGATTCATAAATTTTATACTCTCTTTAGTGAAGTAGTAAATGAAAATAATCTAAATGTTGAATTATCAAATTCTACTGATAATATTGATTGGGGATATAATTATTTTCATGGACATTTTGTAAATGTATATTTAAAGATCGAATTTAAATACTTCTATTCTTCTGATAACTACGTAATTTACATTGAACAAAATAATGTTATATATTGTTTCAATGGATCTATAGAAAACTATAACTTGATTATTAATATTGAAGGTGATTGATATGAAAAAAATGCGTAAATCCCTATTATTTTTACAAATATTTCCATTATTATTTGGGTGTAAAAATACAATTGATTTATCTTCTAAAATAGATGAGCTACTTGTTTCAAGAGATAATGTTAATCATATTACTATTTATGATATCTATTTTTCTTCAAATTCTTATAAAGAAAATGGTCCATTTAGAGCAAAACAAATGTATGATAAAATTACTTCATTTCTAAAAGAAAATAATTATGATGAAGAAATGACTAAGTTAGTTAATAGTGATAATGGTGAAAAATTAACTAATATGTATACTGGAATTAACGTATTAATTTTTGGTAGTAATGATTTTAAAACTAGTATATATATTACTAAATATGGTTATACATATTTAACAAGAGTTCATTATGATGCTTTAGTTTTTAATTCAACTGGTGAATTATATTCATATTTATATAGTTATATAAATTAAAATAGAAGAAAAATGCACCTATATAAGGTGCATTTTTAATTAATTTGTTTGATATATTAAAGAATTATTCTATTTCTTTTGGTTCTTCTTTTTTCTTATCTCTTAAAATGAGGTTTAGAATTATTCCTAAAAACATAGCTACAGCAATTTTTGTAATTTCAATAACTGGATTATCAGCTGGACCAAATTTTAAAGCTAATCCTCCAATTCCAACAACTAATATAACAGAAGCAATAATAATATTTTTAGATTTACTAAAATCTATTTTTTCTTTAATTAAAATTTTAATTCCGCTTGAAGCAATAAATCCATAAAGGATAAGGGAAATTCCTCCAGTTACACAAGAAGGTATTGTTTGAAGTAAAGCAGTAAATGGAGTAAAGAATCCAATAAATATTGTCATAGCACTTGCTAATATAATTACATTAACACTTGCAACTTTTGTCATACCAATTACAGCAACGTTTTCTCCATAAGTAGTATTAGCGGCTCCACATAATGCCCCGCTTACTGCAGTAGCAACTCCATCACCAAGTAAGGTTCTTGTCATACCAGGTTCATCATTTAATAAATCTTTATTAATAATATTTCCTAAATTTTTATGATCTCCGATATGTTCACAAATAGTAACAAATGCAACAGGAATAAATAGAAGTGCAACTTCACCAATTGTTGCCCAATCAAATGAACTTATTTCATTAAACTTTAAGAAAATAAATGATTCAGGATCGTTTGGAACAAAGATTTTATAGTTGAAGAAACTAGCAATTCCAATTTTATCTGCACTAAATATATTAATTAATGGTGTAAAATCAACTATTTTAAAATAGTCATTATTAAATCCATAATAACCAATTGCGGTAAATAAAACAGCAGCGATATATCCACTTGCCATACCAATTACAAAAGGAACAAGAGCTACCATCTTTTTTCCATAATGAGAAGAAAGAGCAGTTGTTACAAGACCAATTAAACCACAAACTATTGCAATTAGGTTATATTCTTGTCCACTTCCACTAGCTGATGTAAGATTTGAAACAGCACTTGAAGCAAGTCCTAAACCAATTACCATAATGATAGGTCCAATAACAATTGGAGGAAGTAATTTATTAAGCCAATTAGTTCCTACAAATTTAATTATTAAAGCAACTAAACAATATACAATACCTACCATAACCATACCTAAAATTAAGGCTAGGTAGTTGTTTCCAGTTTGATTTCCTATTAATCCAACAGCTAAAGCTGAACTCATTGGTGCTAAATAGGCAAATGAACTAGAAAGAAATACAGGTGATTTTTTCTTTGTAAATAAAATGTAACATAATGTACCAATTCCAGCTGAAATTAAAGTAGGTGCAACTGGAAGGCCTGTAAGAAATGGTACAGTAATACATGCTACTAACATTGCTAAGATATGTTGAATAGCAAATAAAATCCAATCTTTAATCTTTTTTGGATTTTCATTAACGTCTAAGACTAACTTAGTTTCATTTTCCATTTTTCTCTCCCTCCTTTGAAAATGATTAAAAAAAAGAGTTGGCACTAATAGCCAACTCTAGATTTTAAATTTAATAGTAATAACAACAAATTATCGATTTTAGAGGAAATAATACCCCTTACAATATTAGTTAGTTGGATATCTTTTCTCTTAATCTTATAACTCATTTTTCTTACCTTGAAAAATAAAGAAATATTAAATAAAGTTAAAATTAAATTAAGATTTTAATATTTTATTCTTTAATTTTTATAATTTTATAAAATAATCTTATGATTAATAATTTAATTAAAGAGAATAAAATTAATATTATTTTATTAGTGATAAATACAATATTACTCCTTTATATGGTTTATTTTATGGTTATATGCCATGTTGGAGTCGTAAATTATGCAAGTTATGCTTATTACACAGCATTTAATATATTTAATAAAGTATCTTCATTTTATGTTTATTATCAAGAATCAATATTAAAGAAAATTATTTTTTCCATATTAAATATATTAATAGTTATGCCTCTTTCTTTCCTTTTATTAGCATACTTTGATAAATATAAATCTAAAATAAAATATATAATCACTTTATTAATTGTTAATATATTTTTCTTGATATTAGAATTAATACAATATTTTTGCTACATTGGTGTGTTAGAACTTATTGATTTATTGATGTATCTAATCGGATCAGTTTTTGCTATATTTATTTATATTAATTTGAGAAATAAAGTAAATGAATTAAAAATTAATAAATTGTTATTTGTTACAATGATTATATTATTTATTTTATCAGTTTTAAGTATATACCCAACGATTAGACAAGCTGATGCAATTAAATATCAATATAATTTACTTAAATAATTAGTACAACTAGTAGATTTTTAGTACTTTTTCTTTTTTATAAAAAAGAAATGTTTTATAATTATTTTTAGGAGAAAAATATGGTAAATAACGAGTTAATTTTAAAATTTAGTAATGAAAAATATTACACAAAACAAGAAGTTCAAAGGGAAATGAGAATTCCTAGTGTTGATAAGATTTGGGAAGATATTTTGTCATATAGATCTAACTTTTTTAGACCTTTAAGTTTAAAACATCTTACTGGAGCAAGATTAAATGTATGTTTAACTCCTTCAATTAATAAAAAAGTTAATGATTTTGAAAGAAAACTTAATAATTTAATGCTCCAATACACTAAATTGAAGATGTTAAATATGAATCGTTATTTTGAATTTAGTCAACAAAAAGCCATATTAAATGAATTAAGCAAGTATTACCATATTTTAAATGATCAAAATATATTAGATTCTTTAATTAAAAAAGAACTTAGTTTAATACCTCCTGAATATTACATTATTGCTAATTATTTAAAGTGTTTAAATGCATTAAAAGATAGCAATCATGAAACAATTAGTGATCTTTGTTTAGGAGATTATTATTCATTTTTGATGGGTAGTGATGAACTTAGTGAATTTTATAGAAGTAAAGAAATAGTAAATGAATATAATAAAGTTTTAATCGATAAAGTATATATTGGAATTCCACCAAGATTGATTGGTGAATCAATGGATAGTTTATTTGAATTTATTGCTAATAGTGATACTTCTTTATTTATTAAAGCTAGTGCAACTTTATATTATATTTATTATGTTCATCCATTTGATTGTTTTAGTGAAGAAATATCTATTCTTTTATTTAAGAAAGTATTTTCATATTACGGAATAGAAGAGTTAGCTTCATATATCAATTTTGAAAAAATATTGAATTTAAAAGAAAAGCTTGAATATAGTCTTTCAATTAGTCAAAAGAACTTAGATTTAACATATTTTGTTGAGTTCTTAGTTTCTGCTTTAATGCCTATTTTAGATGAAACTTTAGACAATTTAGTAATGTCTAAAAATAAAGAAATTACTAATGAATTTTATCAAGAAGAACCTGTTAAAGAAAAAGAAATTATTCAAAAAGAAGTGGAAATTCCTAACGTTTTTGAAAAAATTGACCTTGAAGATGTTAAGGTAGAAGAAAAAGAAATAAGTAATAATACACCTACATATAGTTCAGATATAGCTATTAAAAATGTACCAAGTGGATTAAAAGAAGAAGATGCAAGAAGACTAGAAAATCATCTTATTGAAATGAATCCTTCTTTAAGTAAAGCACAAGCATTTTTCTATGCTAGACACTGTACATTAGGTATGTCATATACAATTTCTCAATTTAAAAATTGTGTTGGATGTGCTTATGAAACAGCCAGAACCAGTATGGACAATTTAGTCAATTTAGGTTATTATCGTAAAGAGATGTTGCGTAATAAATTTATTTATACGCCAGTAAAGAAATATTAAGGAGGTGTAGAAAAAATGATAGTTTTAGCTTCAAATAATTTGCAATCATGGGCAGTTTTATTAATTGTTATTGGTATTTTTGTTGTAATTGGGGCAGTTGCCTTCTTAATTTACTTTTTATTAAAAAGAAAAGCACCTAAAGAAGAAAAACCTGATGAAAAGAAAGCTGCAGAAGAAACATTAAATATGTATCTTGAAGATGTAGATGATGAAGAAGTACAAAAAGAGTTTAAAGAATACGAAAAGAATAACGAAAAGAAAGATTAATAGTCTATATATACACATTCCTTTTTGTAATAAAATTTGTTCATATTGTTCATTCTTTAAAATTATGTATTTTCCAAAAATAAGTGGGAAATACATATCTAATTTAATAGTTGATCTAAAAAAAGTTAAACAAAATTTCAATAAATTTAAAACAATTTATATAGGTGGAGGAACACCATCTTCTTTAAATGTTTTTGAGCTTGAAGAATTGTTAAAAAATGTTTCTTGTTTATTAAGAAAAAATGGAGAATTCACAATTGAAGCTAATCTTGATTCAATTGATGAAAGTAAGTTACTTTTATTAAAAAAATATAAAGTAAATCGTATTTCCATAGGTATAGAAACATTTTCAAAAAAGTATTTAGAATTAATGAATAGAGAATATGATTTTTCTATTCAAGATAAAATTAATTTAGTAAAAAAATATTTTGATAACATCAATTTAGATTTAATCTATGGTTTACCTAACGAAACGATGGAAGAACTTAAATTTGACTTAGAAAACATAGTGAATTTTGAACCAAAACATGTTTCGATTTATGCCTTAGAAGTTAATCCAAATTCAAAATTTTATGTAGATAATATTAAAGAAGAAAAAGATGAAATTTTAAGAAAACAATATGATTTCATAGTTAATTTTTTAAAAACAAAAGGTTTTTTACGTTATGAAGTAAGCAACTTTTCTAAAAAGAATTATGAGTCAAAACATAATATAAATTATTGGAAAGATAACGAATATGTAGCTATTGGATGTTCAGGTAGTGGATACATTGATAACATTCGTTATGTAAATAGCTCATCAATTACTTCATATATAAAAGGTGAAAGAAACAAAAATGTAGAAAAAATAACAAAAGATAGTGATAAAACATATTATTTATTAACTAATTTAAGACTAGAAAAAGGTTTTAAATTAAGTGATTATCAAAAAAGATTTAATGAAGATTTTTATTTAAGTAAGAAAAATATTATTGATGATTTTATTAAACATAAAGTATTAATTAAAACCAGAGATAGAATAAAAATCTCTAAAAATTATATTTATATATTAGATTCAATTATTGTTAAATTGATCTAATAGTTAGGAGGATTTATGTCTTTAATAGAAGTTAAAAATTTAAAGAAAGAATTTAAAAAACCTATAAGAAAAGAAGGTGTTTTTGGCTATATAAAATCTTTATTTAGTAGAAAATATACTTCTCTTTATGCTGTAGATGATATCAGTTTTTCTATCGATCAAGGAGAAATTGTTGGCTACATTGGAGCAAATGGAGCAGGTAAATCTACAACTGTAAAAATGATGTGTGGAATTTTACATCCAACTAGTGGAAGTGTATTAATTGATAACAAAGATATTCTAAAGTATAGAAAAGAAATTAATAAGGAAATAGGGGTGGTTTTTGGTCAAAAGACTCAACTTTGGTGGGATATTCCTTTAATTGAAACTTTTAAAATTTTAAAAAGTATTTATGAAATAAGTGAAGAAGATTATAACGAAAGATTTAATTTTCTATGTGATTTATTAGATTTAAGAGATTTCTTAGATCAAAATGTTAGAAGTTTATCTTTAGGTCAAAGAATGAGGGCTGATTTTGCAGCTAGTTTAATTCATAATCCAAAGATTTTATATTTGGATGAACCAACTATTGGTCTTGATGTTTTAGTAAAAGATAAAATTAGAAAAGCTATTAAAATACTTAATAAAAAGTACAAAACTACTATTATTTTAACTACTCATGATATGAAAGATATTGAAGAATTATGTTCTCGTATCATTATTATTGATAAAGGTAAAATTTTATATGATGGAAACTTAGAAAATATTAAGTATCAATTTGGTAATATTAAAACTATCATATTTAAGAGAAATACTTTATTTTCAGAAGAAGAATTGCTATGTAATTTCCCTACTTTAGATATAAAAGAAAATGAAACACACGACATTTCTATATCTTTTTCCTTAAATGAAGTTAATTTAGATAATCTTTTACTTCTTTTAATTAATAAATTTAAAGTTGAAGATTTTAAAATTAATGATATTGGAATCGAAGATATAACTAAGGAGTTATATGAAAATAGCAAAGAGAATTAGTAGATATATTCCATTTTTTAAAGCTGGGACTAAACAATTTTTAGTATATAAAGCCCAGTCTTTTATGTGGTTAATTATAAGTTTTGTAGACATTGCTTTTATATTTTTCCTTTATGAAGCAGTTTATAAAAGTAATGAAAATGGTTTAAATGCTGTTATTAATGGTTTTACTTTTAAAGAAATAGTTCTTTACGCCATTACTTCGTTTTGTTTTTCTTTTTCACTTCATGATGAAACGAGTTATAACATATTAACTGATGTTAAAGAAGGGACTATATCTTCATCTTTAACTAAACCAGTTTCATATAGATTAAGACAATTTTTTCAAGCCTTAGGAAATAATATATTTCAATTTGCTTTTATAGGATTTCCTTTACTAATTGCTACGTATATTATTTATTTTTCTCTTAAACTTATTCCTTTTGATGTAGGTTCATTTTTCTTAAATTTATTGTTTTTTATCTTATTTTATATAATTTCAACAATATTAATTAATTCATTGAACTACTTATTAGGTTTATTAAGTTTTTTCTCTCAACATATGTTTGGACTTCAGTTAATTATGGAAGCATTACAAATGTTTTTTAGTGGTGGAGTAGTACCTTTTGCGTTTATGGGAATTTTTGGTATAGTTTTAAATTTCAATCCATTTGCATTTTTAAATTCTACCCCAATATTAGTATTAATGGATAAAATTGATCCGTTATATTCATTATTGCTTGTAGGAGTAGGAATAGTTTGGATTGTAATTTTTGAACTTATTAATAAATTAATTTTCTCTTCATGTATGAAAAAGTTGGTAATACAAGGAGGATAATATGAATTATTTAAAATTATATAAAGAATATGTTAAAAGAAGTTTATATTCTAAACTTGTTTATAAATTCAATGCTCTTATTGGTATATTTGGTTTTTTAATTGGCCAAGTTTTTTCAATACTTGGAATATACTTTATTGTTCAAGCTAATGGAAAGTTGCTTGATTGGGATGTTTATCAAATATTATTTCTTTATGGAGCAACAAATATTTCAATAGGAATTGATCATCTTTTTTCTGATAGATTATGGACTGTTAGTTATTGGGAAGTTAAAGATGGAAAACTTGACACATTATTTTTAAGGCCTTTACCTCTTTTATTTCAAGTTTTAGCAAGTGAATTTCAAACTGAAGCTTTAGGAGAAATAATAGTAGGTATAGGATTAATGATTTTTTCTTCTTTTTACATTAACTTAACTGTTACATTTGGAAATATTTTCTTTTTAATAATAGGATTAATATGTGGAGCAATAATTATTACTTCTTTAAAAATATTAATCGCTTCATTTGCTTTTATCTTTAAAAGAAGTGGACCATTACTTCAAATTATTTATAACTTTATCGGTTATACAAAATATCCTTTGAAAATATTTCCTTACTTTATAAGGATAATATTCTGCTTTGTGGTTCCTTTAGGAATAGCAATTTATTTTCCAGTTGGAATATTGTTAAATGTAGAAACTTTGTACAATCCTTATTATTTAGCTTTAATTGCTATAGGGTTTACTTTACTCTTAGCAACTTTATCAATATTTATATGGTCTAAATGCATTAAACGTTACGAATCTACAGGTAGTTAATAAGTTAAGTATGGGAGGAAACTTCCATACTTTATTTATATATATAAATAGATAAAAGGAAATATTAAAACAACATTAAGAAAATACTAAATTTTTTGTTGAAAATTATATTGTATGATTATATACTTAACTAAGCGTTTCAAGTTATAACTAAAAACTTTTAAAAAAAGTTAAAAAAGTGCTTGACTTGAGATAGCGGTTAATGTTAATTTATTAAAGCGCACGATTTGAGGCGACTCAAAATGATTAGAAATCACGTGCTAGAGATCTTTGAAAACTAAATAGACTGTACAATTGATTACGTCAATTTATTAAGC
>JAEDIE010000037.1 GCA_016296775.1 Bacilli bacterium
CATAAAAAGAATCAATGCTCCTATTATTACAACTGGTAATGAATTAAATGGCGATGAGATTAGTGAATTCTCAAGTACTCTAAATTTAAAAGAATTGTAAGCGTTAATTCACTTCACATTGACTATTAAATCTTTAGGAATATTGCTGCTATATGGTAACAAATCTTTTAATTCCGACATCTTAATTGTGTTAATTTTATTTAGAACATAAGAAAGATATTTTTCTACATCTAAGAAGTTTTCTTTTGCGGTTTGAACTATTGACATCAATATACAACTAGCAATCGCGCCTTCATTAGAATAAGCAAATAAAGCATTTTTCCTCATAATAACGAAAGGTTTTACTGTTCTTTCACTTAAATTGTTATCTAAAGGAATGTGGCCGTCTTCTAAGAACATTTTTAATCCTTCTTCTAAATCTAAAGAATAATTTATTGCACCTAAAAGAGGATCACTCACTTCATCTTTAATCGATTTAATATATTCAAAATATTCATTAACAATAGGAAGCGACTTTTCTTTCCTTTCTTCTAATATTTGATTAGGGGTGAGTCTCTTTCTTTTACATTCTTCTTCAATTTTAAATAATTCGTTAATCTTTTTTACTAATTTAAAGGCAATAGAATTTTTCTTTTGATTCTCTTTTAATGTTTTAACGATATCCGCGTATTTTCTTCTTGCGTGAACCCAACATCTTGCCGTTTTCACATTAGCGATATTGTTATATCCATCATATCCATCAACTTCTAAATATCCTTCATAATCTTTAAGTATCTCTTGAGGATTATTTACTGAGCGATTTTTAGAATAGGAGTATATTCTTATTCTTTGATCATAATAAGAAGTAGAGTAAACAAAGACGTAATTCTTATCTCTATCTTCTTTTTTTGAATCTAATATGCATTTAAACGTTGTTTCATCAGCTTGAAGAACTTTAGTTGAAGTATTGACTAAATCTTTAAGCATTAATTCAAATAAAGGTGTAAGCACTTCAGCAGTTAATAAAACATATTTAGATAAACTAACCCTGGAAATAGGAACTCCAAGTTTCGCATATATCTCTTCTTGACGATAAAGTGGTAAAGCATAGTTATATTTATAATTAACAATGTTTGCAGCTAAACTAGGAGAAACTAAATTATCATCAAAAACATCAACTGAATCTTTATATGTTTTTTCATCGCAGTTAGGGCAAATATATTTCTTTTGATGATACCTAACAAGTTCAAATCTTGATGGAATCCAAACGAGTTTAGTAATAACTTCTTCTCCGTTTTCTTTCATTAAAGATCCACATGCATCACATTTGATTTCATTTGGAGAATTAATATATTCATCTCTAGTTGAGATTTTAGATAAATCAAAATCCTGATAATTATGTGTGCCCTTTTTTCTTCCTGGTTTTTTCTTATCATCTTTGCCTTTTAATACATTTTCTATCTCTTTAGCGGTTTCTTTTTCTTCATTAGAAGAGGTTTCTTTAATCACTTCCGCTTCATTAACTAAAACATCAGCCTTCTCTGATTTAATACCATAACTTCTTAATATTTGAGATACACGTTGAAAATCTTTCTTTTCGATAATGTTTAAAAGTTCTTCAATAACTAATTCTTGAATATGTCTTTCACCTTCAACTTCGTCAATCTTTTTATTTTGTTCAGCGATTTGAAGTTCAAGTTTTTTAATCTCTATTTCTTTTTCTCGAATTTGCTTTTCTAATTCTTCTTTATCGTTCATATTGCTATTGTCGCATATGTTAACTTGCATAGCAAGTTAAAGCAACTAAAAAATATCAAAAAAATAAGAGCAATTAATAGTTTGCCCTTATCTTAATATCCTCGTGAGCGTACTTTTGAACAAGTTCTAATCCATCAAGAAGCCATTTAAACTGTCTTTTATCAATAACCATTGTTCTATTTGTTTTATCTAATTTAGGCCATCTAAATTTTCCTTTATGTAGTTTCTTTTGATATAACCAAAACCCATCATAATCAAGTTCGATGATTTTAATGTTTCTTTTATCTTTATTACAAAAGACAAATAACTTATTTCTCATCATCTCTATTGGAAATGATTCTTGAATAATTAAAGATAAACCAAATATAGAAGCTCTTAGATCAGTTTTACCAGTATAGAGGAATATTCCATCAATCTTACTTAAATCAATCATTGAGATATCACCTCCAAAAATGCTTTTAAATTTTCTTTACTAATAGAAATAGATAATCCATTCAAATTAAACGAGATTATATTATTCGTATTATTTGATGATGATTTAATTGATAACTCTTTTGTCTCAATAGGAACAGAAACAAAATTGTTTGCCTTTATCACTTCACTTACAAAAGATTCTCCTTTTAATCGTCTTTCTTTTTCAATAAGGTAATAAACAGCATGTTTTGAGACCCTTTTAGAACTAGCAAATTCTAAAACTGACATTCCAGAAGATCGATATTCTTCTAAAAATGCAATTTGGTTTTCATTTAAAGGATGCAATGGCATAAAAAAATCCTCCTGGAGAAATTGTCTCATGGGAGGATAAATGAAATCTTTATGAGTGAATTAACGCTTACACCAATTTGATACAATAATTGTTAAATATAAAAGATAAGCACCAATTTATTGCGTAT
>JAEDIE010000032.1 GCA_016296775.1 Bacilli bacterium
CTTTTCATATGAAGCATAATCTTTTGAGCTAATATCAGCACTTACATTAGAACAACTTGATAAAAATAATGGTAAAAAAGTTAATAAAATACTAAGTTTTATCTTTTTCATACTTATTTATACCTCACTTTCTTTAAATATAAGCCACATGGATTAGCTGTATAATTAATTATAATTCTTTTTTCATTATTTAAATAATATAAAATATCCTCTTCATTAATCTTTTGTTTCCCACATTCAATTAATGTAGCAACAATCTTTCTAATTTCATATCTCATAAACCCATCACCTATAAAAGTAATAAGTAAATGACCATCTAATTTATTTTTAAACTTTATATCAAATATAGTTCTAATAAAATTATTCTCATCACTTTCTTTACTAGTAAAATTTTGAAAATTATGAGTTCCTATAAATAATTTTGAACATTCTTTCATTTTATTAATGTCTACAATTTTATTATCAAAAAGTTCATAATTTCTTCTTAATGGATTGTAATTTTTATAATTAATTACATATTCATATTCTTTATTTATACAATTGAATCTACTAGAGAAATTTAAATTCACTTTACTTAGTTTTTTAATATAAATATCCTTACATAAAAGTTTGTTAATTGAATTTAATGTTTTATTTATATCAATAATTCTTTTACTTAGTGTAAAATCAGCAACTTGATTAATAGCATGAACTCCTTTATCTGTTCTTCCACTACTATAAATAGTAACTGTTTCATTAAAAATTTTAGATAAAACTTTTTCTATCTCTTCTTGGATTGTTCTTTTATTAACTTGTTTAGCATAACCAAAAAAGTTAGATCCATCATAAGAAAATACTATTTTATAACGATACTTTTTTACCATGAGTTAGTTACTCCAAAAACAACTTCCATAATTGATTTATCATAAGCTTGAGAATAAACACAAACAAAGATAAAGAAACCTAATATTAAAAGTAAAATAATAATAGAAATTAAGTCTACAAAATGAAATTTTAATACTTTATATTTGCTTCTTTTCTTATAAGGGTCATAACCTCTAGCATACATTGCTAAACTCATATCGTTAGATTTAGAAAAACAAGATATTAAAAGAGGGACAATTAAAGTAGTAATTGATCTAATTTTACTAGAAACAAATCCTTTATCAAATTCAACTCCTCTACTTTTTTGAGCTTTCATAATTCTTGTAGATTCTTCCATAATAGTAGGAATAATTCTTATAGTTAAAGAAAGAATCATTGAAAATATTTGAGTTGGAATATGAAGAAGTTTTAATGGAGAAAAATACCAATCAAAAGATTGAGTTAAATCCATTGGTGCTGTTGTAGAAGTTAAGATTAAAGTTAAACTAATCATGCATAAAATTCTTAAAATAATTTGAGCACATTGAAGAATTCCATCAAAATATAAGGTATATCCATTATCAAATTGATAAAGAATATGATAATAATTCTTATTAGGAATAAATACCATAATAATAGTTAAAAATATTGCCATGAACCATAAAGCACTCAATGATTTTAACCAAGATTTAAAATTAACTTTAGAACAAATCATTAAAATAACAATTAAAACAAATAATAATCCTAAAATTAAAAACTGGTTACAAAAATAGTTATATCCATCATCATGATCTAACCCATATGGTAAAAAACATGCAACCATTAAACAAATCAATCCAAAAATCTTTAATCTAGCATCCATTTTATGAACAAAAGTATTTTTGTTCTTATATTTTCCAAACAAGCTATCTATTGTCATTTTATATTGTCCTTTACTTGTTTAGCTAAACTCGATATTGATAAATTTTTATCAATATCTATGTTAAATCCCCCTTCTTTTAATAAAGTAGCTAACTTTATTAAAGAAGGTACTTCAAGCGAATATTCACTTAAATCATTCTTATTAAATAATTCTAATGGTGTGGTTTCTTCAACTAATTTCGAATCATTAAAAACAATTACTCTTGAAGCATAATTTAATACTAAATCCATGTCGTGAGTAACAACAATAATTGTTTTTCCTTCTTCATTAAGTTTTTTAACAATTTCCATTATCTCTTTTTTACCATTAGCATCAAGACCAGCTGTAGGTTCATCAAGTACTAATATCTCTGGATCTGAAGCTAAAATACCAGCAATTCCGACTCTTCTTTTTTCTCCTCCAGAAATTTCAAAAGGAGATTTTTCATAAAAACTTTCATTTAATCCAACCATTGAAAGAGCTTTTTTACTAATTTCTAAAGCTTCTTCTTTCTTCATTTTAAAGTTAGTTGGACCAAACATTACATCTTTTAAAATAGTTTCACTAAAAACTTGATATTCAGGAAATTGAAAAACTAAACCAACCTTCTTTTTAAGTCCAGTCATTCTTTTATTTATTTTTTTAATTTCTTTAGATTCTTTTTTTAGTAGTTCTTTCTTTAATTTTTTATCTGAAGTAATAATGTAATCATCTACTTTAATATAACCTTTATCAGGAAATAGAAGACCATTTAACATTTGAATAAGAGTAGATTTTCCACTACCGGTTTTTCCAACAATACATAAAAAATCACCTTTAGATATATTAAAAGAAACATTATCTAAAGCTAATTTTTCTTTTTTACCATATGAAAAAGAGACATTATTTATTTCAATTTGCATAAATAACCCCCTAAATCCTTAATCTTTTTAATATTTGATGGTATTTCAATTCCATTATTTTTAAGTTCTTCTTTTATTTTTAAAATAAAAGGAAAATCTAATCCAATTTGTTGAAGTTCTTTAATATCAACAAACACTTTTTCTGGAATATCATCTTTATATATTTTCTTATCATTTAAAACAATAACTCTATCGCTTAAATAAGCTTCTTCTAAATCGTGAGTTATCGAAATTATAGTTAAATCCTTGTCGTTTTCTTTCATTTTAAAGATTAAGTCTTTAATTTCTTTAACACACTCAGGATCTAACATACTTGTTGCTTCATCCAATATAATAACTTTTAAGCCTAAAGCTAATATTCCAGCAATTGCTACACGTTGTTTTTGTCCGCCACTTAATTCACCTGGTTCTTTATTTAAATATTCTTTCATTCCTACTAAAGTAGCAAATTTATGCACTATTTCATGCATTTTTTTAGTTTCGACATTTCTATTTTCGAGTCCAAAAGCAATATCTTCTTCAACAGTTGAGCCAATAAATTGATTATCTGGATTTTGTAAAACAATCCCAATTATTTCTCTACAACTATCGCAATTCTTTTCGTTAATTAATGTGTTATTGATATAAACTTCACCTTTTGTAGGCTCGTTTAAATAAGCCATAATTTTAGCTAAAGTAGATTTTCCACTACCATTATGGCCAATTAAACTAACATATTCTCCTTTATAAATCTTTAAAGAAATATCACTTAATATTTCTGTGCCTTCATCGTATCTAAAAGAGACATTTTTTAATTCAATAACGCAATCTTTCATATAATTTTTACTTTAAAATTAGTTCTTTGATTCTTCCTGTGTAAGGAGTTAAAGTAACTCCAGCTAAAGTTAACATCTTTTTACTTGCTCTAGTTTCAACACTATCAGCGTATTTATCACTTAAATAAATAACCTCTTTAATTCCAGTTTGAATAATAGCTTTAGCACATTCATTACATGGAAAAAGAGTTACGTAAACCTTACATCCCTTAAGTTGACTTCCATCTCTTGTATTTAAAATAGCATTGAATTCAGCATGGCATACATAAAGATATTTACTATCTAAATCAGTTCCATTTCTATTCCAACTTAAATTACAATCATCTATGCCTCGAGGCATACCATTATATCCAATAGAAACAACTTTATTAGAGTTATCAACGATACATGCTCCAACTTGTGTAGAAGGATCTGCACTTCTTCTAGCACTTAATAAAGCAATTGACATAAAATATTCATCCCAAGTAATACGTTCCATAATTTTACCTCGTAATATTTTACAATATAAAAGACTTTTATTCATTAAATAATATAAAAAATCTAAGCTTAATCGCTTAGATTTTTCACCCTTTTATTAGTCTTAATTAAAAGAAAGTATCTCTACTAGCATCTTTAATTTCTTTACTAGCAGCAAATGGAATTCTTGTGGTATAGCCTTCTTTTTCAGCAATCATATCGTAATATGGTTGTTCATAAATTAAAGCGTTCCATCTAAATACTGTATCATTATATTGTTCTCTAGCAGCAGTAATTTCTCTTTGTAAATAAGAGTTCTTTTGCATACAATCAGCAATTTCTTGATGAGCGGCAAGATCTGGATAGTTTTCTAAAGCAACATTGATTTTAGCAGCAACATTATCCATAGTTTGAGCAACTTCATTTCTTGTTTGATCATTTGATGGTTGGCTTCCACCTCTATACATAGCAATCTTTGTTAAAGTATCTTTATCAAGATCGATTGCTTTATCTAATAATTTAGCAGCATTTTTAAGTTCAACAACTCTTTGTTCCATATAGTTATCAATTTGAGAAGCATCTCTTTGTAACTTTTGTTGTAATTGTTGAAGTTCCTTTTTAGCTTTACTTTCTTTTTTAGTGTAAACAAAATAAGAAATACCAAATAACCAAACAAAAGCCCACATAACATTTTTAATAATGTGTGATTGTTTGCTTGCTTTAACGTGTAATTGTTTTTGAATTACGTTTACTTCCCTACCAGCTTCGTTAATAGGATCATTTAATTCATCTAATTCATTTGCCATAACTTTTCCTCCTTAGCAAATTATTTGTTCAATATATCTTTTAATAGTGAGTCTGAATCACCATTAAATGAACTATTTCTTAAAACAAAGGCCAATAAACCTCTTTGGAATATTATATCATTTGTTGAACTATATACATTAAAGAAATTTTGAAGTCTTTGATTTGTATTTAATTTATTCTTAAATTCAATGCCTCTAGATTGATGATTTGTGACTTCCATTACTGTATCTTTATAAATTGGAATATATTCAGTCCAATAAACTGGAACATCATGATAATATCCATCTCCTCCATATACACTTACATAATCAACTCTTTCAATACCAGTATATGTATAGCCTCTAACGTTAACTTTGTCACTACTATTATCCTTTTCAATTAAGGAAGTTTTTAAAATTACATTAGTAATTGAATCTTTATGTTTAAACTTATTTATATTAAAACTATTAGCGAGTTGTTCTGTTTCATAATTTGTGAAGTTTCTTTCATATATTTCCTTATATATAAATTCATGTGGCTTATGTTGTTGATATAAAGGAATTGATAAAAGTGGAGCTAAATCAAAATATAAACTTTCAAAATATTTACAACTATATTCAATAAATGATTTTTTACTTAAATCATAATCATAACTAATATAATTAGAAGGTTCGCTATAATAATCTTGTCCTTGGTCATGTTCAGTTCTAATAATGTTAATCATTTTACACTTATAAAATTCAAAATCATCACCATAAGGAAGTGCAGTTGTAATTAAATTAACAATATTCTTTTGAGCTAATGGCGTAAATAACAATCTAAATTCAACTTCGTTATCTCTATCAAGAGCATTAAATAAGACATCAAACTTATTATTACCCATAGATTGGAAGTTAGTTGAAGGATTATCATCCATCAAAGCTTCACTTTCTTTTTTCTTTATTTTTTTATCACCTTTTTTAATATATTTCTCTAACTTTTTTTCATCCATTGTAGAAACTTTACCATTTGGTTTTCTACTAAAAGTTAAATTAGGTGCTGCTTCATTACCATAAATTAATCTAGTATTGTAATAATATTCTGGATAAGGTTTAACAACACTTGCGTGTAATGTTTCAGTTTTAGTATATGATCTTCCTTCGCTATCATATTCTGTATAGGTAATAGTTAAAGATCCATAATAAGTTTTACTACCCATATAAGTATTAAAAGTTCTTTGAATGATAAAAGGATTTCCAACAATACTTCCACTTAATAAAAAGTATGTTGAACTATCTGGATTATCATTTTCTTCAAATCCAAATTTAGTGTTCATATAGTCAAACTTTTTAACATCAAAATATTGGTCAAGTTGAATTAATGGACAAGTTTCACATACAATTTTAGCTGTCATATTATAATCAAATAAATTGTTTAATGAAGCCATTTGAGCATAACAAATATCTAAATATTGTTGGCATAATTTTTCCATTTTTATGCGTAGTTCATCATTATTTTTAAGAACTTTATTTATTTTTTTAACAATTAAAACAATTGTTGTAATACTTGCTCCAATTAAAAGAGCACTAATAATTATAAATAACCAAGGATAAAGATTATCAACTCCTAACTTATTAAAATATTCGATAGATAAATAAATTAAAATTAATGAAATAACTAAAGAAATAATAGTTATAACTATTAAAAACCCTTTTACTCCACGAAACTTATTAATTAGTTTTTTAATATTCTCTAATTTATTACATGCTTCTTTATACTTTTTAACTGATGCTCTATTTTCATCAATATTAATTTTAGATTCTTTAGTTAACGAATCATAAAATTTAGTGGCATTTTCCCTAAATAAAGCTTTATATTTCGCATTATAATCGTGCAAGGGTTCCAATATACTATCATCTTTAGGCATAATTAAACTCCTTAATATATAGGATATTTTACAACTTTTAATCTAGATGATAAATAATTTTCTCTTCCTTCTTTTGCTTGTTTCTTTCCATCTAACATTACTAAATCTCCAGTAAATCCGATGGTTGTATTATTAACTAAACTTGTACCAACTCCATATGTTGAAACAGGTACTTTTTCTTTAGTCCATTCATCAATTTTTTCTTTACTAAACGAAGAAGAAACAACAATATCTACATAAGAAAATCCATTATCATCAAGAGCTTTTCTTAAAGCGTATATCAATTCTTTACATACTCCATGAGGATCAAATCCACTAGTATCTTTATCATCAAAATAATGGTCAATTAAAGCTTTAGAAGTATCAACTCTTACAGCTTTTAAATCTGTTTTTAATGCTCTTGCTACTTTTAATGAATCAGTAATTACATCATTATGATAATCAACTAAAGCTGAAACTTTTTGATCTTTAAATGTTTTATGATAAATCTTACAAGCTTTTACAATATCTCCATCACAAATTTGAATTAATGCATGAGGCATAGTTCCAATCCCTTTACCTCCCCACCATAATCCTTGTGCATCAGTTGATACCTTATTAATTCCTGCTATATATGTAGCATATCCATCTCCAACTTGAGTTAAATAATCATCTTGTCTATCAGCCATTGAAAATACAGGAGTTCCTCTAGCTGCCTTTAAAACTTCATAAACATTTGTTGCAACACTACTTCTTCTAGCTAATATTCCATCAATCATGCTTTCAAGATATCCAAAATCTTCATATTTTCCAGTTATTTTTAATACTGGTTCACAAGCACTAATCATATCTCCATCATTTAATGCTTCAATTTTTAATGATTCTACATTAGTTCCAAAAGTATGAATTAAGGCAATTGCTTCATCGATTCCACAAAGCATAACATCATCTTTTCTTTGAAAAAATTGCATTGTAACAATATGGTTTGGCTCATTTTCTAAAACAACTTTTCTAGTTTTTAAAAAATAATTTGCAGCATAAAATCCTGTTCCTAATCTAGGATCAAACTTAAATGTTTTATTTGTTAATCTTGATATAATTCCTTTTTCCTTTAATTTAATTTCTAATTCGTCCATATCTTTATTTTCACCTATCTAATAACTTTAATATTTTAACAAATTACATTTTTTTTAAAATAAATATAACTAAATTATTAGCAAAAAGAGACTCTTTTGAGCCTCTTTTTGCTGTTTTATATAACTAAAGAGTTTACCTAAACACTTTAGCTTTTATTATCTTGTGTAGATTTCAGTTTCACCTTTCTTGACTACAACTGATGAAGCATAGTTACTACCATCATAAATTGCACTTAATGCTGAACCAGCAACTCCATTAACTACAAAGTCAACATCTGTATAAACTTCTTGTACAGCACTACCACTATGAACAAGTAATCTATATGTAGTTGAAGTTGTTTCAGTTGTTACGACAAATTCAACAGCCCATACACCAGTATTAAGTTGAGTGTAAGTAAGTGTAGCACTTTCACCATCAACAATTCTTATACCAACATTAACATCGCTTGTAACATAATTTGAACCAAATGAGTTATAGTGTGTAATAAGGAATGCTCTACCATCAGCAGCCTTTGTAGCAAAACACTTTTTACCATTTGCTAAATCAATTCTACCGCTTTCTGTATTAATAGCGCCTGCTAAAGTTCCGGTAACTCTACCAGAAACTCTTCCATCTTCTTCTACAGTAACTGTAGTTACAGAAGGAGTTGTATTTTTATTAGATGACCAAACTTCACCACCAGTATATGTACCAACATAACCAGTGTAATCCCATAATTCTACCCATTTTGCATAAATATCAATATCGGTTTCAGTTGTTTTGCCATCCCATGCAGTTGTTAATCCTTCATCAGTATACCAACCCATAAACTTATATCCATCTCTAGTTGGAGTATCTACTGTTATAGAGACTTTAGGTTTATCTGAGTAAACAACATTTTCTTCACCATTATTTAAGTGAGCAGTAACTGCTACTGGTAAAACCCATTTTGCATATAAGGTTGTTGGTCCAGTTGGTGAGTATTTTTGTAATCCGGTTGTACCTGAACATGCTTCATCCTCGTACCAACCATCAAAGACATAACCCTCTCTAGTTGGAGTATCAATTGTTCCACCTTCGTAAGCAATATTGTCAAACCAAATTGTTGAACCATGTAATTGTTGATATACAAATTTAACATTCTCAGTATCTTCTGCGTTAGCTTTATAGCCAAAGTCGAATGTAATTGGTTCAACCCAATCAACATATGTAAATGTATGATTTGTTGTATCAAGAGTAATTACTTTTCTAATTAAAGCTGAGTAAGTAAGATAAATTACATTTGAATTAACTGCATCAACAGTATATGTTGTTGAGTTAGAAAGTGAAGTAGAAGTTGCGGTTGATTCAGTTCCTGTTGCATTAGTATATTTAATACCACTTAATGTTAAGTATCCTGTACCTGTTAAACTAATACTTGCACCATCTTCACATGTATATGTACCTTCTAATGAGTCATGAGTAGTTGTAAATACTTTGGAACTACCAGAGTATGTTGCAAATAACGATAATATTGGGGTTTCACCTTTCTTAAAGTGTACTAAGCTTGTACTTGAGCTAACTGCTATTGTATTACCCATTTCATCTACTGCCGTAACACCAATATGCCATGTTGGATTTGCACTATCTCTAAAGTCAAATAATATTCCAATATCTTCACCATTAACTGTTTGTTTTAAGTAAGTTAATGCATAAGTATTAGAAGAGGATTCGAATGTAAAGTTAGTTACAGAAATGTCACTTGATGAGTCGAATCCATCAAAATCTTTAAATAAGACGAATGTATAACCGCTCTTTGTGAAAGTAGTATTTTCACTAACAACCATTACGTTTCCATCAACATAAATGTCGGAAATTTGAGTTCCTGAGCTTGCTGGAGCACTATAAACTCCTGAGACACCTTCTCCAATAGTACCACTTACATAAACCGAGTAGGCTGTTCTAATTGTGTAATCACCAGTTGCTTCAACAACAATTGAAGCGTAACTCATACCACTTGCACTACCACTATGTAAAAAGTAACCTTTCCATGTTCCAAATAAAGCATGTGTATCAGCTTCACTTACCCATTTAGCATGTAAAGTAATATTTTCATCAAGTGTTCTACCTGTATATCTTGTAGTTAATGCTTCATCTTCATAGAAAGCAACAAAGTTATAGCCTTCTCTTACTGGATCATCTGGTGTAATAGCAGTTCCAGGTCTAATATTATGGACTTCTTTAACTCCATCATAACCCATATCAAGAGTTACTTTGACTGGATCAAGCCATTTTGCATAAGCTACTGTATCACCACTTAATGCTGTAGTTGATGTTAATGGGGTAGCAAATTCGCTATCTAAATACCATCCATCAAAGAATTGAGTATCACCTGTTTTTGTAATTGTTGGAAGTTCACCTTGAATTTCTCCATTTAAAATAAATAATGGGCTTGTATCTCCAACAACTTCTTCATCAACGTTAGCAAAAGTTAAAATATTATATGTAGATTGTCCTGGTGCAAATTTAAATCTTGCGTCATCTCTTCCACTTGCACCACTACTATCTTTAGTATATCTAAATTCAAGTAAATCACCTTCAACTACATCAAGTTCATAACTTGATGCAACTGTACCACTAATTGGTCCAAGAACATCTGTTGAGTTATGTTTAAGATAAAATTTATCCCAATTCTTTTCGCTTGAAACATCATAATCAAATTTAAATTTTCCTGATGTTCTTGCTACAAATTGAATTCTTTTATCAGAACTATTGATACCAGCATTTGGAGAGACCCACCATCCTTCTTCATTTTGTGTCCATTCACCAAGATTAGTGTCTAATTCCACTTCAGCATAAACTTGTTTAACAGTTGATTTGATTACTTCGCTTTCTCCACATTGAACACAATTATGGTAAATTTCCATTGTTCCAGCTTCACTATTTTCTCTAATAGCTGCATCTCCAAATGTATGGACATGAGGAGTTACATTAAGTTCTCCAATAACTGACCAATGACCACCTTCTTTTTCATAGATAAGCATTGTAACTGTATCTAAATAAGTATCACCATCTTTACCAACTTCATCTGTAGGAATACCTTCAGCTCTAATAAATTCGCTTCCAGCACTTCCATGAAGATTATTTACATATAACCATGAACCATCAACTTTAACAAATAAATCTAATGTTACGTAGTTTAAATAGGTATCACCATCTTTACCAGTTTCACTAGTTGGATCAGTTGCACCATTTAAGAAACTAGTTCCGTCAGCACCATCTTCACCTTTTTCTCCTTGAGGACCTTGTGGACCAGTTTCACCAGTATCACCTTTATCACCTTGAGGACCTTGAGGACCAGTTTCACCAGTGTCACCTTTATCACCTTTGTCACCTTTAACACCAGTAGCGCTAATACCAGAATCAACTCCATCGATAACCCAGTTTCCATTTGCTCCAATTGTAACAACAGGTGTATGTCCATCTTCACCTTTTTCGCCTTGAATACCTTGAGCACCTGTAGCACCAGTTTCACCGGTTGCACCAGTAGCGCCGTCTTTTCCATTTTCTCCATCAGCACCATTCGTAACGGTAAATGTTGATGTTTTTCCATTTGAATAGGTAATGGTATAAGTGTCAACTAATCCACTTGTACCAGTTTTTTCAATTGAAACAATTGAATTTGGAAGTGATTCTTCAAAACTTGGACCACCTTCAACTGGAATTTCAACATCACAACTTGTTAATGTAGCAACGCCTATTCCTAACGATAAGGCACTAACTACTAATAAGGGTAAAATTCTTTTTTTCATATAAAACAGCTCCTTTTTAAATAAAAATTAAGTATTCATACTTTATAATAATCAAGAAATTCGTTAATAAATAATTAAATATATTAATACAATTTTAATATTTTTATTGAAATTCACTAATTTATCGATAGCATCGATAAATTTATATATAAAAAAGTATAAAAAAATAGCCCAGCTACTTCTTATTCTCAGCTATCGCCTACCTTCAGCACTACAGTGCTTA
>JAEDIE010000007.1 GCA_016296775.1 Bacilli bacterium
GCTCGAAATCCCTTAGGGGTTTGATAATTGTTTACACAATCTTTAGGATATTTCCTTAAAAAAATGTATTTTTATTATTTTGATATTAAAAAATTTTTATAAAAGAAAATAAAGTTTAATTTAAATATTAAAACTAAAGAATATTTAAGCAGTAATTTTAATATAAACAGCTAAAAATATTAAAAAACACTATGATTTCCTACTTATTTTTTTAAAGGTAATGTTTTTTTTATTTTATTTAACAGCGCAAGACTTAACAAAATCAAGTGACAATAAATACTTATAAACCAATTTAGATAAAGATTTATCCAAAGAGGATTGTAATAATAATTTTTTATTATTTCCTTCATTTTCTAAATATTTTAAACTGCTTATATAAGAAGAACTAAAATCATTAATAGTAAAAATATGATTTACAAAATTTTTATCTATAATGACTTCAAAAGTATTATTAAACGAAGTTTCATTTATAATAGATTCATCAAATTCAACATCTGACTTTTCTTCTAAAACAATATTGTGATAGTAAAAACTTTCGGTGGATTTAATCTTTAACGAGTCTAAATTAACTTTTGTTGCAAGTAATTCTTCCATGGTAACTTCAATATCTAAATATGAATTAACAATGAATTTCATTTCAGTATTATTTAATACATATATTGCCCCATTTTGAGCATAAGCTAACTTAACTCCATTAATACAAACTGAAGATAAAAGAGGAAAAGGCCTATTTATATAGCGAACATAGATAATTTCTTTACTTTCGTTTTTAAAAAGAACCTCAAAAGTATCAATATTATTTTTATCAAAATACTTCGAGTAAGACGAAGGCACAACACTAGAATTTGAGCAAGAAAATAATAGTAAATTTAACAATAATACATTAAAAGACAACTTCTTTTTCATAAAACTACCTCCTAAAAAAGACTGATACCTATAAACCCGCCTTACGCAAAAATAACACCTCCAGGATATTGAACTAGTCTATAAACAAAATCGAAACTATAAAATTTTTCGGATAATTTACTTAAATCTTTAGTAAATAAGTTTTTAACATTTAAACAAATATAGTTGTTTTCATAAAAGTACATACTTAAATGATAATCCGAAAAAGAAATATCTTTAATTCCTTTAAAATCATCTATAGTAAATGTATGATCGTAAAAAGGTTTTTCTATTTCAACATATACTAAATCCTTCAAATTATCATATGCATTTTCATATATCTTAAGTTGAGTTTTCTCTTTTCTTTCTAAGACTATTGGTTCTCCATTAATCTCCTTGAATTCTTTATTTTCATCAATAGAAATTAAACTATTGTATTTTTGTAACAAAACTTTTAAATTTTGGCTATTAATCTTTACATCTTTATATAATTGTTTCAATGAATATATATTTCCTTTATAAATTCCAACTAAAGAAGAATTTTCGTTATATTTAAAAACTAAATTATTTATTGTTTCTTTAGTATTGAAAGTATATAAACTATCACTTTCAAAATACATAAAATCAATATTATTAATTTTTGAAATTTGTTTAATTTCACTTAAATTTTCGTAACTAGATTCTATGACCTGAGAATTTGTTTTTAAGGTTGAACATGAAGTAAGAGTAAATAACGAAATCAAAAAAATTATCTTTTTCATAAACACCCCCCTAATATCTTTATTGTAATATTTGTATAAAAAAATTAAATAAAAATTTTAAATACTAATTAAACAAATTTTATATACTGTCTATTATCGAATAAAAATAAATTAGCAATTTATATCATTAATAGTTAATAAATAAGAATAATATCCTTTATTTTTAATTGCTTTATTAGCTTTATTAAATAGAACAAAAATTATAAACACAAAGAAAGTAAAAGGAATTATCGATAGAATATCACAATCGGAATAAAGAATTGTAGAAACAAATAGCATTGCTCCAGTATATGGCATTTTAAATATCAAACTAAAGAATAAACACATTGAAATAACAACATAAACCGAGGTAAAAGATGAATCAAATAAACCTAATTGAGAAAATAATAAACATACAAAATACCCAATCAATCCTCCTAATACAAGTGTAGGTACAACAAGTCCACCACTTACTTTTCCTAATCCATAAAATAATGTAATGAAGAATCTAAAAATAAATAATAAAAAGACAACTATTAATGAACTAAGTCCATATATAAAAGCAATAGAATTTAGTCCGTTTCCCATAAAATTAACAAAGAAAAAAGCAAGTATTCCAGAAATAATAAATAATAAAAATCCACGATATTTAATTATGAAATTATTCTTATGCTTATTAAAAAATCTTTTAATATATAAGGATAAAATATTAAATAAATAGCTAAATAACAAAGAAATAACACCAATCACTAATAGAATATATAAATATTCACAATTATAATCAAAATTAGGAGTAGCAAAATTTAATAAATGATGTTTATTAATAAAAAATGTAGTAAGAAAAGAAAATCCAATTACTAAAATACCTTTAAATATTTGTTTTAAATTAATTGTTTTATCATGTTCTAACATATATGTAAAACCAGCTAGAGGAGATAAAAATGCACATCCAAATCCTGCTCCTAAACAAACTTGGTTTGTCTCTTCTCGATCATCAATCTTACAAATTTGAAGACCTAAATCACCAATTCTACTAGCTAATACTAAACTTGGAGCCTCAGCTCCTAAAGGCATAAGGCAAAAAGAAGAGACATAGGAATTTAAAATAATAGCCATTATCCCACCTTTTTTGTAAATCTTTTCCTTGTTTTTTAATCTTTTAGTTAATTGTACAATTCCATTTCCATCAATATCCTTATCAAACTTAATAATAAAATAATTAATAAAAGATAATAAGATAACTAAAACAAAAAATACTATATTTAATATTAATAAATTAGAATTAATCAAATAGGTAGCTCCCTTTACTACATAACTCATTCCTAATTGATATAGTCCAACAAAAAGACCGATTATTAAGCCAATAAAAGTGTAAAATGATATAAATTTTAAAACACTAACGAACTTTTGCATGCTTTAATTATATAACAATACTACTGTTTTATGATAAACTTTTTATATGGATTTTATTACTCATTTAGAAAAATATTTGTCAAAAGAAGATATTCAAAATCTATTAGTAAGTATTGAAAAAGATAGAGTTACAAGCTTTATTTTAAATTTAAATAAAATTGATAAAAATAAATTATTTTCTTTATATCCGCATATTAGCGAATTTAAAGATTTACCAAACTGTTTTACTTACTCTAAACAAGAATATGAGCTAGGAAAAAGTTATTTATTTAATAATGGAGCAATTTATATTATGGATATTTCTAGCCAATTAGTTCCACATTTTTTAAAGATAAATGATAATGATTTAGTCCTTGATATGTGTGCCGCTCCTGGAGGCAAAACTATTTGTCTTGCCTTAAAAAATAAAAATTGTCAAATACTAGCTAACGATATTAGCTATGAAAGAGCTAAAATTCTTTCTTCTAATATTGAGAAAGTAGGTTTAAAAAATGTAACAGTTATTTCTAATGATTTTACAAAAAATAGTGGGGATTTCATTGGAAAATTTGACAAAATTCTTCTTGATGCTCCTTGTAGTGGAAGCGCAATGTTTAGAAAACAAGATGATGTTAAAAAAGATTGGACTTATGAAAAAGTAAAGAAATTAAGCGCTATTCAAAAAGATCTTTTAGAACATGCCTATATTATGCTTAAAGATGGCGGAGACATAATGTATTCAACTTGTTCATTCTCATTTGAAGAAGATGAGGAAGTTATTTTAGAGTTTTTAAATAAACATAACGATGTTGAAACAATCCCTCTTTTACCTTTAAAAGGTTTTTATTCTTCAAATTCATTAAAAGATGGTGTTCACATATTTCCTCATTTATTTAATAGCGAGGGACAATTCTTTTGCTTATTACATAAAAAGGGAGAATTAAAAACAAATGACTTCAAAATAAATAAAAAGATTAAAAAAATACATATTAAAGAACTTGATAAATATAATTTAGATTTTAAATACATTGAATTAATTGATGAATCAATATATGGATATGATTATGATTTTAATTTAAAGCATATTCCTACTTTAAGAAAAGGGGTACTACTAGGTGAATTTAATAAATCTAATTTTAAACCTTCATTTAATTTGGCCCATTTTCTTCCTTCATCTAATTCAATAGAATTAAATGAAGAAGAATATAAAAGTTATATTAAAGGTGAGACAATCTCAAAAAAGTTAAATATAGAAAATGGCTATTATGTTGTAAGTTATAACAAGATAAATCTAGGATTTATTAAATATGTTAATGGAATAATGAAAAATCTTTATCCTAAAGGATTAAGGCACTAATTAATATGTTTTTTATTTAATAATCTCATTTTAACACTATCAAATTCTTTAGCTTTTTTAACATCTTCATTAATTAAATTATAAGCATATTCACTAATTTGTTCAGTGTTCATTTCTTTAATATCATCATATTCTAAAACTTTAATACACGATAATCTAATTGGGTTATATTTAGCAAAATATTTACCATTTGAAGCTCTAAATGTACCAAAAATTGAAGAAACTAAAACTGGACATTTAGTTTTTAAAGCACATCTAAATGCACCTGGATGGAAAGGAGCGACCTCAGAATTTAATGGATCTTTATTTCTAGTTCCTTCTGGGAAAATGATAATGTCCATTTTAGTTGAGGAACTTAATTTCTTTTGTACACTCATAAATGTTTTTAAAGCTTGCTTATTATCATCTCTATCTAAAAATTCACCATCTAAAATCTTAATGATTCTTCCAACAAAAGGATACTTAGCACTTTCTTTTTTAGCTACAAAAGTAACAGGAGTTTTACTTCTTGAAATAAAATATAAAGGATCCATAAAGCTCATATGGTTACAAAAAATAACATAATTTCTATTAGGATCTTTAGAGTCGATAAACTTTTGATAAGATTCGTCATAACTTACCATATTGAATGCTTTAACAACTCTTGTGATTAACTTTTGAACTTTTTTAAACCTTTTTTCAAAAGGATATTTTTGAGGATTTATTGAATAAGGTAAAATCCAAACAAAATATTCAATAATTAATAAAGGTAGAATCTTTAAAACAACTCGAACATATTTAAACATTATTCATCCTCCTTTTTAGCAAATACATTTACTTCGTATGGATTCATAAAGACAGTTTTAACTATTAATGAAGAAGTTTCAATCATACCTGCATTTAAAACTAATCCTGAATAATATCCTTCAAGTTCTAATTTAATAGCTTTAGGAGTAGGATTAATAATGATTATTACATCTTTATATTTATCACCAAGTTCTTTGAGTTTAATCATTAATCCACCATTATCTAAGTTGATAAAATAGACATTATTTGAAATATATTTAGAAGTTAATTTATGAGTATAATGTATAGTTTTCTTAAATCTAATAATAGAACTCATAAATAATGCCATATTAAATCTTTCATCAAGCATAGAATAATCAAACATGTTGTATTTATCACCCATATTATAGGTGTTATCTTCATTCTTTTTACTTAAACCAATTTCTTGTCCAGCATGATAAAAAGAAATGCCATATGAAAGTAAAATAATAAGACTAATAGTCTTTATAATTCTTAATACTTCATCAACATTCTTATTATTTTTAGATAAACAATCAAATAAAGTATAGTTGTCATGACATTCGACATAATTAATTGATTGATATACATTATCAAACTTTTTACAGAAACAATAATCAACGACACTTCCCATAAATGAGAACTTGAAACCTTCTAAATAATCAATATTTCCAGCTAAATATCCTTTTGTAGTACCATTGTTATTGCCTTTAATAATATCTCTAAAAGAATCATTAAAGAAACCAATTCCCTTAACTTTAGAAGCATTTAAGAAGGTTGTTCTTTCGCTTGGATTTAAAGAATGAGCCATATCCCATCCTTCACCATAAACCATAGCATCACTCTTAATATTTTTAATGGCATTATACGCTAAATTAGCTGTTTCTATATCCATTAAGCCTAGTAAATCAAATCTATAACCATCGATTCCATATTCTTTCATCCAAAAAGTTAAAGCATCGATAATCATTTTTCTAACCATTGGACGTTTACTATCTAAGTCATCTCCACAAAATGAATCATTAGAAATTCTGCCGTTTTTTGTTTTTCTAAAATAGTAATTTGGAACTACCTTTTCAAATACATTGTTGTGATAATCATAAACATGATTAAAAACAACATCCATATTAACTTTAATTCCATTTTTATGAAGATTAGCAACCATTGTTTTTAATTCAATAATTCTTGAATAAGGATCATTTGGATGTAAAGAATATCCACCTTCAGGAGTAAAATATTGTTGAGGGTCATATCCCCAGTTATATGTTTTATCAGTGTTTAATTCATCAACTGTCTTATAATCATACATTGGAAGTATTTGAACATGTGTTACACCAAGCATTTTTAAATAATCTAAACCTGCTGGATTGCCTTGTTTTGTCTTTCTTCCTTCTTCTGCTAAACCTAAATATTTTCCTTTATTTTCGATAGTTGTTGATTTATCAATTGTAAAATCTCTAATATGAAGTTCATAAACAATCGCATCAAGTTCATTGTTTAAAATAGGTAACTTATCATTATTTAAATCAATATGAATCTTATCAAAATTAATAACAGCACTATCTTTTCCATTAGCTGAACTACCTTTCCCATAAGGATCGGTGGTTACAAAAGTCAAACCGCTATTTGTAATTTTATATCTATAAAAATAACCATCATAATCACCTTTTAATGAAATAGAATACACTCCTCTTTCAAGTCTATCCATTACAAAAGATTCAAATTTATCTTCTAAATTCTTTCTAACTAAAAGGACAACTTTACTTGCTAAAGGAGCCCATAATTTAAATTCTGTATGATCTTTAAAATATGTTGCACCTAAATCATCACCATAATAAGCATATTTTTCATCAAAATCTTTAAAATCAGTACAATCATTAACATTTAAAGGAACGGTTCCAAAATCTTTAATAGAAATATAATAGCTATTTCCAAGTTTAATTTTTACATCAGTATGGCATTCATAAATTACATTTCCATTTAAAAAGGAACATTTGATAATATCTAATTTAACAAATGTATCATTATTAATAACAAGAAGTATAGGTTCATTTTCGAGCTTTTCAATCTCTGAAAAAATCATTACTTTAATTATGTTGTTTTCATACAACTTAGCACTAACAAAAGAATTCATATATGACTCCTAAAATGATTATTTCCCAATTACTTTACTACCTTTAGAATTTGAAGGTCCAACTGTCTTTTCTACAACACCATTTTCCACAAGTTGCTCAAACAATCTTGAAGCTTTATTAAATCCAACCGAGAATTTTCTAGTTATTTTTGAAATTGAGAAATATTCAAATTCAAGAGCATATTTTTCAACTTCGTTATAAAGCTCATCATTTGCTCTTTCTCTTCTTTCATCCTGACTTTCTTCATCTATTTGAGTTTGTTTACTAATTAAACATTCTTGGAACTTTTCATCATATTCATTTGGATATCTATTTCTGATGTATTCGATAACATCTTTAATTTCTTTATTATCGATAAGAGCTCCTTGAATACGAAGTAAACCATCATTAGCAAATAAAGGACATTTTAACAACATATCACCATTTCCAGCTAATTTTTCAGCTCCGCCACAATCAATAACGTTAATCGAATCATTAACACCGGCGCATAGAAGAGCAACACGGGTTGGGAAATTGTTCTTAATTGGACCAGAAATAATACTTGTACGAGGACTTTGTGTAGCAATAACTAAGTGAATTCCACAAGCTCTTGCTTTTCCTGAAAGTGTTAAAACAGCTTTTGAAACAGCTGGACAATTATCTACTAAATCACCATATTCATCAAGAATTACAACAATATTTGGAATTGTTGGGATTTTATTTGGAATACAGTAATCTTTATTGTAGTCTTTAATATCATTAAAATCTCTATCTTCCATTAAGTTGTAACGATAGTTCATTTCATCAATTAATTTATTTAAGATATTTAAAGCTTGTTCAGGTTCTTTAATGATTGGACATAAAAGATGAGGAAGATCACGATACTTAGAAAACTCAACAATTTTTGGATCTACAATAATAAATCTCAATTCATCAGGAGTATTTCTCATTAAAAGAGAAATCATCATCGAATGAAGGAAAACTGATTTACCACTTCCAGAAGTTCCGGTAACAAGAAGATGAGTTAATTTTTGAAAATCAACATAAATTAATTTACCATTGATATCTTTACCAAAAGCAACACATAATCCAGTATATTTACCTTCATTAATCTTTGGTAAATCTTTCATTACTTCTTTAAAAGAGACAACATTTGTTTTTGCATTTCTAATTTCAATACCGCTAGTAGTTTTACCTTTAACAACACTTAAAAAACGGCACTTTTCACCCATAAGTTGTCTACTTAAGTCTTCCATTTTAGTATCAAAATTTCGAACAGATATTCCGTTTTCAGTAGAAATATTAAATCTAGTAATACCTGGACCAATATCATATCCTTCAACCTTGGCTCCAAGATTAAAGTTTTCAAAGAATTCGTTAATAATTTTTACTCTTTCATTATTAACAGCGACATTTTCACTTGTATTAAGAGTTGAATCTCTAGTCATTAAAATGTCAATTGGAGGATAACTATATGGATGTTTACGTCTTCTATCCGTGTTTGTAACACGAGGAGCAAACATGTTATCCCCTTTTCTTTCTACCTTATTCTCTGTAGGTTTAATTTCCATTCTAGTTAAAACTGAAGGTTTAATTTCTTCTATTTCTTCTTTAGTTTCTTCTTTTTCTTCTTCTACTTCTGGAGTTCTTTCTTCATAAGAAGAAGCAACACCTTTTTCTTCATCATAAATACTTCTAATATTTGGATTATATTCAGAAATTTTAATTTCATCATGTTTTAAATCTAATTTAATTTCTTCTTCTTTTGAAGGCTTAAAATAATCGTTTTCAAATTGTTTTTCTTCTTGTTTTTCTTCTTTTATAGGTTCTACTTTTTCTTCAACCTTATTAAAGCCATTATTAAAACTATTGTTAATTGGATTTTCAATATCATCTTCACCAAAATCAAAAGTAGCTTTCTTTAAGCCATAAGAATTTGGAATATCGCTATAAAATCTTGAAGAATTATCTTCATAAGCTGGAGTTGGATTAACTTCATCATTTTTAGTTTCGTTACTACTAGAATCATTTTTTACAGTATCATTTACAAAATCACTAACAATATCTATTGAAGATTTTGTAGTAATTTCTTTTTTAATTTCTATTTCTTTTTGATCATCAATTTCAATATCTTTTGCATCTTTATAAACTTGCATCTTTTGTTTTTTCTTTAATAAAGAGATATAAGATTTTAAATATCTTCCAAACTTAACAACATATTTAAGAAGAATAAAAACTGTACCTAAAGAAATAAATACTCCACCAAAACAATATGATCCAATATTGGACATGGTGCTATTAATAATACAAACGAGCAATAAACCAATAAAACCAACATTTTGAGTATAGCTAATTCGAGGGAAAATACTTGTAGCTAAAGATTGTTCAAAACACTTTTTAAATGTTTGTCCTCCATCAGTTCCATCTAATAAATAACCATTGAAAGTTAAATAAGCTGAACCTTTAGTATATGTTGAATTAGCAAAAATAATTAAAATACCAAGTAAAACTAAGAACATTCCACCAACTACAAAACTCATTTTTACCCAAGCATTTTTAGAAATTGCTAAACTTAAGCCATAAAGGAAAATCAAAAGATAAACAAAATAAGCTCCGATAGTTCCAAATAAGAAAGCAATGCAATACGTAATAAATTGAGCAACAACGGTATAGTTAACCATACCGATTAAACTGAATAAAACTAAAAATAAACCTATAGCAGTATATAGTTGATTCTTACTAATTTTATCTTTTAATTTAGTGTGATTTTTCTTCATAATGTTCTTTTATTATATAAAAGAAACAATATAAATTCTATAATTTCATACAAAAAAATCCTCAAATATTGAGGACTTATTTTTGTTTAAATTTTAAGTTTTTAGTCAGTAATAAGAATATTTGCCCTAATTACTGGATTTCTATTGTAAGTTTTAAGTAAAAAGTTAAGAATTTTCTTATTAATTTGGGATTCGACCTTACTTGGATCAAAATCAAAAGTTTCTTGAATCCAAGCTGTAGCTTCATCAACAAATATCTTAGTAATTTCTTTATTCATTAAATCAGCTTCCTTATCTTTTAAAAATAAGAAACCTCTCATTTGAACATCTGGTGAGTAAGAAATATCTCTAGTTGATTTAGATAAACCTATTGAAAGAACAACAACTCCATCTTCACTTAATCTAGTTCTTTCATTAATAATTTCATTAACGACATCACCTACACCAATACCATCGATCATGACATCTCCAATTTTAACTTTGTTATCTAAATTAAAATCTAATCTACATGTACCATTTTCAAAATTAAATGAATGACCATTATCAAATAAGAAAATATTGTTATGGCTCAATCCAATTCTCATATCAAAAGCTAATTTAGCATTACTTAAAAGATTTACATAATATCCTTGAATTGGAAGATAATATTTTGGTTTAAGTAAACTTAAAACCATCTTCAAATCTTCTTCATATGCATGCATTTTAGCAAGATTCTTTCTTGTCACATATCTAACATGACATCCTGATTTATATAATTCGTCAATTGTTGATGTAGCAACAACTTCATTTCTATCACTTGGAGGATAAGCCATGATAAATGTATCGCTTTCTTGAATTCTAATTTTCTTATCTTCGTTCTCTCCATTTGCTAAAATAGATAGCTTTTCATATAGTTTTTCACCTTCACCACTAATTAAAATAACTAATTCTTGTTCTTTAATTCTTAATACATCATCGAAAGAAACAATGTTTTTAGGATTGAAGAAATCGTTTTGAGAATACTTTCTTAAATCGTAAATCTTCTTTCCTTCTTCATCATAAATACAAATTTTCTTATTATATGCTGCACAAATTTTATAAACTTCATTATAGTGATAATAATTTTCAGTGCTTAATCCAATAAAGATTCTTCCAGGAGCTTCTTTAAAATATTTTTCTAAGATAGGATAAAGTCTATGATTTGGACTACAATAACCAGGTTTAGTTGAATTTAAAGAATCACTTAAAAGCAAAAGAGTTGGGAATTCAGCTATTTTTCCTAAAGTATTAAGGTCAAGATTAAAGTATCTTTCATTAGAATATTCAACAATAAAGTCTCCACAATAAACAATATTTCCTATATTAGTTCTGATGCTAAATCCAAATGTTTCTGGCATTGAGCAACAAGTTGAAAATAAATCTATAATATAATTATCAATTAAAATTTGACCAGGAAGATTAATAACTCTAAAGTCGTAATCTACCTTTTGCATATATTCATTAGAAAATTCTTCTAATTTATATTTAGTTAAAGCTGTACCATAAATTGGAGCTTTAACTTCTTTATAAATATATGGAATTCCACCAAAATTATTCTTTTTAGTTTTAGTTAAAATATAGGCTTTTACACGGTGTTTATTTTCAAGAAGATAAGAAAAATCGCTAATTATGAAGTCAATTCCAGGAGTGTTTTTATCAGGATATTTAAATCCAGCATTAATTACAAAAATATCGTCATTAACTTCAATAACATAAAGATCTTTTCCTTCTTCATCTAGTCCACCAAGGGCCATTACTTTAATTTTATCCATATTTTATATTACCTTTTTTTCATATTAACAAATTTTCATTTCTTTTAATAGATTTTCATTTAAGTCATATAATGAAAAAGTATCTTTTTCATCATCATAAATAATATAAGTTTTTTCTTTATTAATTTTAGGAAGAGACATACTTCCAGGATTAATAACAAAATGATTGTCATTTTTCTCTAATTTATAAACATGAGTATGGCCATAAATAAAACAATCATATTCATTATATTTAAAACTATCTTCATTATATAAATCACCATGTGTTAAATAAAATACGTGGGATTTAATAGTGATTTTTAATTTATTTTTAAATTTTAAACCTAAAACAAATTCGTCTACTCTAGAATCACAGTTACCTTTGATAATAATTAATTTATTTTTAAATTTACTTAAATTTTCATAAACTGAAATTGGATAATAGTCTTTTGGAGGAATATTTCTAGCTCCACTATATCCAATATCACCTAATAAAATTATTTTTTTAAAGTTATATTTAGTATCTAAAGATACGAGTAATTCACTCGCATCTTTAGAACCATGAATATCACTTGCTATTAAATAAAGCATTATTTCTTTTTGAAGAAACTAAATTTCTTCTTTTCTTCTTTAGCTTCGACTTTTGCTTCTTCTTTTTTAACTTCTACAAAACCATCGTCATCAACTTTTCCTTTAAAAGGTTCTTTTTTAAATTCTTTTTTACCTTCTAATTTTACTTCGTTATCTCTTTTTTGAGCTGGTTTTGTATATTCTTTATGAGATAATTTAATCTTTCCTTTATCATCAATTTCAATAACTTTAACTTTGATAGTATCTCCAACATGCATGACATCGCTAGCATTTTTAACATATTCGTTGGAGAATCTAGAAACATGTAATAATCCTTCTTTATCTCCAAACAATCTTACAAATGCACCATAGTCTTCAACACGTGTAATCGTACCTTCAAATTCTTCGTTAATTTCAACTTCACGAACGATATTTTCAATCATTGCTTTAGTCTTATTTAAAATTTCTTGAGATGTATGATATAAAACTACTTTACCATCATCATCGATATCAATCTTAACATTGTCGCATTTTTCAATAATATCATTAATGACTTTTCCACCGCTTCCAATAACATCCTTAATTTTTTCTTTCTTAATATAGAATGTTTCAAATTTTGGAGCATATTTAGATAATTCTTTTCTTGGTTCTTCAATAGCTGTTTTCATAACTTCTCTAATTTCAGCTCTAGCTTTATGAGCTTGCATTAAAGCATCATGTAAAATTTCTCTTGTAACACCTTTAATTTTAATATCCATTTGTAAAGCTGTGACACCAACTTCAGTACCAGCAACTTTAAAGTCCATATCTCCAAAGTGATCTTCTAAACCTTGAATGTCGGTTAAGATAGTATATGGATGATTTCCATCAAGTGGTCCGCTTGTAATTAAACCCATAGCGATTCCACTAACCATTCTTCTAATAGGGACACCTGCAGCCATTAAAGCCATACATGATGCACAAATTGAAGCTTGGGAACTACTTCCGTTACTTTCAACAACTTCAGCAACACATCTAATTGTATATGGGAAATCTTCTTCACTTGGAAGAACATAACTTAAAGCTCTTTCACCTAAAGCACCATGACCAATTTCTCTTCTTCCTGGAGTACCAGTTTTTCCAATTTCGCCAACTGAGAAAGGTGGGAAATTATAGTGATGCATCCATCTCTTGCTATCTTCTGGGGATAAGCTTTCTAAAATTTGTTCATCACCTTTAATACCTAATGTACAAGTAGAAATAACTTGTGTTTGACCTCTTGTAAACATAGCTGAACCATGAACACGTGGAAGTAAATCGACTTGTGCATCAAGTGGACGAATTTCGTCAATCTTTCTTCCATCAGGTCTAATCTTTTCTTCAGTAATTAATCTTCTAACTTCTTTTGCAACCATTCCTTCAAGAATGTCATTAACCATTAACATAGTTAATTTATGATCTTTTTCATCTTTATAAGCTCTTTGATCATAGTCATCTAAGATTTCATTCTTTAAAGCATCGATTGCATCTTGTCTTTCTAATTTATCAAAAATTGAAATAGCTTTTACCATCTTTTCGCCAATTCTTGAATAAATATCATTTACGATTGTTTCATCTGGAGCATATAATGAAACTTCTCTTTTTTCTCTTCCAATTTCTTTAGCAATTTCGATTTCAAAATCACATAATTGCTTAATAGCTTCATGAGCAAACATAATAGCATCAAGCATGACATCTTCACTTAATTCATTAGCACCAGCTTCAACCATGTTGATGGCATCTTTTGTACCTGCAACAGCAAGGTTTAAATCTGAAGAAGCTCTTTCTTCAACTGTTGGGTTAATAATAAATTTTCCATTAACTCTTCCAACATAAACACCAGCGATTGGTCCATCAAATGGAATATCACTAATACATAAAGCTAAGCTTGAACCAAACATAGCAGTCATTTCTGGTGTAGCATCTAAATCAACACTCATGACAGTGTTAATAATTTGAACTTCATTTCTAAATCCATCACTAAACATAGGTCTAATTGGTCTATCAATTAAACGAGCTGTTAATGTGGCATGTTCTCCAGGTCTTCCTTCTCTTCTTAAGAATCCACCTGGAATTCTTCCTACAGCATATTGCTTTTCTTCATAAGTAACGGTTAATGGGAAAAAATCTCCCTCTTTTGGTTCATCGCTACAGCAAACAGTTGAAAGAACAACTGTATCATTAAATCTTACAAAACATGCACCATCAGCTTGTTTAGCGATTTCACCGGTTTCAACAATGAGTTTTTTTCCGAAAAACTCTCTCTCAAATACTCTTTTCATCTTTTTTTCCTTTTCTAAACTATTTAAAATTATAGACTTTTTAAAGTCGTGTTTCCATATTTTTAATATTAATATTAAAAATTTAATTTAAGAATTTAAAAAAGCCATCATTTGATGGCTCATTCGTTAAATTTTATTATTTAGCTTTTCCTTGGTTTGCAACAGCATTCATAGCAGCTTTAATAGCTTCTTGGTCACCAAGATATCTCTTACCTAATACATTGAAGTGTTCATCAAATTCATAAACAAGAGGTACGCCTGTAGGGATGTTTAAGTTGACGATTTCATCATCGCCAATTCCTTCAAGATATTTAACTAAAGCTCTTAAAGAATTACCATGAGCAGCAATAATAACATGTTTTCCTGCAACAATTTGAGGTTTAATTTCAACTTCCCAATATGGTAAAACACGTGCGACTGTATCTTTTAAACATTCTGTTAGAGGTAAATCTGAAATTGAAACACCTTCATAAGCCTTTTGATTAGCTGGATTTCTTTCATCATCACTTGTTAAGGCTGGAGGACAAATATCATAACTTCTTCTCCAAACTTTAACTTGTTCATCGCCATATTTAGCGGCTGTTTCAGCTTTATTTAATCCTTGTAAAGCACCATAATGTCTTTCATTTAATCTCCATGATTTATGAACAGGAATATATTCTTGACCCATTTCACCAAGGACAAAATTTAAAGTATGGATTGCTCTTTTTAAATATGATGTATATGCAACATCAAAATGGAATCCAGCTTCTTTTAATAATTTTCCACCATTCTTTGCTTCTAAAACGCCCTTTTCACTTAATTCAACATCTGTCCAACCAGTAAATAAATTTAATTTATTCCATTCTGATTCACCATGTCTAACTAAAACTAATTCATAAGTTTTTGCCATAATTTTTTCTCCTTTTAACCTTTAATATTATAACCAAATTTAACTATTAATTTAAATAAATACTTTATTTAACCACTATATTTTCTTTGTCAATTTCTAAACTAGAATTGAATAATCCAACTAATAAGTTATACGCACTTAAAGTATCTTCGCTTCCAATAACTTCATAATTTGAATGCATTGCAAGTTGAGGAATACCTAAATCGACACTTCTAATACTTACATGAGTTAAAGAAATATTTCCTAAAGTAGATCCACCTCTTTCATCTGCTCTATTATAGAATGTTTGTAAGCGTACTCTTTCTTTTGAAGCAATAGTTTTAATTATTGCTGTAGAAACTGAATCACTTGTATAAAGCATATTTGAATTATGCTTAATAACTACACCATCATTAATAAAACATTTATTTTTATCATCGCTTTTTTCAGGATGATTTGGATGAATTGCATGAGCATTATCTAATGAAATTAAGAAAGATTTTGCATAAGATCTAAGTAGCTCATCATTTGAAAAACCTAGTGATTTAGCGATTCTTTTTAAGTTTATAGTTAAGAAATCACTATCAGCTCCATTTAAAGAACTTGATCCAACTTCTTCATTATTAAAAACTACTGCTAAAGAAATTCCTTCATAACTTAATGAGGAAACTAAACTCATCATTGAAATATAGGCACTAGCTAAGTTGTCTAACTTTGGAGAATATATAAATTCATCATTAAATCCTCCATAAATTGCTTTTTCTTTGTTATATAAACTTAAATCGTAAGATAAAATTTCTTCGCCTTCTTTTTTAGTTTCGTCTAACATTTCAACAAATAAATCATCTTCTTTTAAACCTAAAATTGGAAGTAAATCAACTTGAGGATTATAAACAAAACCATTATTAATTTCTCTATTTTGATGAATTGCAACATTAGGAATAATTAAATTTGTATCAAAATTAACTAATCTAGTTACAATTTCATTGTTATTTTTATAACAAATTCTTCCAGCAATTCCTAAAGGTTTATCAAGCCAAGGACCAATAATCATTCCACCATATTTTTCAACTTTAAGTTTGTTATATCCATTTTGAATAATAGTAGGATTTTCCTTAATTTTTAATGTTGGAGAATCAGAGTGACTTGCAACAATTTTAAAGTATAATTCTTTTAAATTTGAAGGTACTTTAAAAGCAATAATTGAACTACCATCTCTTAAAATATAATATGATTTCCCACATGAAATTGAATATTCATCCTTTTCTTTAAGTTCAATAAATCCATTTTGATCAAGTAATTCTTTAATGTTTTTAATTGCAAAAAACTCATTATAAGAAGTGTTAAATAAATCTAATAATTTTCTGTTAACATCCATATATCTATCTCCTTTAATTATTTTTATCTATTTTCGAAAAAGTAATTTTATTAAATCTTTTTAAACCGTTTCTTATCTTAGTACTTTTTTCTTTAGTATCTACTACTAAAATTGTAATAGCTTCCCACATAACAACATAAACAATAACATCTAAAATATAACAAATTACCTCTTTAAGTACTCCACCATTACCCCATAAAAACATAATCAATAATGTAGCAATCAATACTAAAATTCCACTAAAAAGAAAGGAAAAAGCGATCCTTTTTTGACTATGCTTTTTATTAAAATTTTTCTTATATTCTAATAAAACATTTTTATCAAATATTTCTTTAAGTTCATTTTCACTATAACCATCTAAAGTATCAAAACAAATATTTAAATTAACTTTGTACTTATTAGGAATTAGTTCAAAAGCTGAAAAAATCCAATCAGTAAATTCATCATTTAAAATAGGTGTTTTTGTTAAATAATTTACATCAAAAATATCACTTGGTCTTTCAAACTCAATCTTAATATCTGCAATATTATTTTCCTTATCTAATTCGAAGAATTCTTCTTCAATATTTTCATATTTTTTTAATATTTCTTTTTTATCCATGCGTTACCTTTTTATTTAAAATAAACAAAAATACATGGGAAAACCATGTATTTTTTAATTTAGTCAAGCAATTTTTTAAAGTTTTCAATACCTATATGGGCACTATATCCAAACTCTCTAAGTTCAAATGACATTTGACCAAAAGTTCCATCAAATGTACCATATAATCTAATTGTTAATGCATAATCTTTGCCTTCTTGTTTAGCATCATACCCTACACCAGAAAGAGAAACAGAACTAAACCCGGCATTAGCTACACCAAAGTTATTATAAACATCAGTTGTAATAATAGCATCTTGAGTAAACATACAACCTAAATCTTCACTCATTGAGAATAAATTTAAATAATCAAACATCTCTAAATTAGATGGATAATTCATAATTTCAGGCATTGATGTTTCAATAAATGCATAATGACCTAAGAAGACATTAACATTTGCTTCATCACTAATTCCTGGAGTAACTAAATAAGATCCATTAGCTATTTTTGTTCCATTATAAGATTTATCAACTAAAGAAATATAACCAGTGCTATAAATTACATATTCAGTAGTAAAGTAATTTAAACAATAATAATCTTCAGTAAAATATTCTTTTCCAATAATTTTATTTTCTGTAGTTTCATCATAAATATATCGAGTAAAATTATTGTTTTTAATTAATCTTCTAATTTCACTAATTGTAGTTTCTGGAACAAAAGCTTTAGCTGTTTTCATGTAATCTTCTACTTCCTTACAGTGAGTAGAATTAACATCTAAAACACCAACATTAATGTAACTTTCATCATTAAATGTAAGTTCAAAAAGTAATCCTTTATTCTTATCATAATTACCAATTAATGTATTAATTGATGTATATTTCATATAATCTTCACCAATTAAATTTAAGAAAGCGATTCTATTTTCTTTTGTAGTAATTTGTAAAGTTTCATCATTTTCATTTAATGAATCTAAATTAAAATCTCTAAAAGAAGAAATAAAATTATTTGAATATAATTTCCCATTAAATTCTTCCTTAATTTCATTACTAACAAATTGACCTTTATGATCTACATCAAATTGAAAAACACCATTATTTCCCTTTACATATCCATATGAATTTAAAACATCATAATAATAATTTGAAGTAAAATAAATAAATCCTTTATCACCTAAACTAGTGTTATAAATATCTAAAGTAAAATTATTAATTGTTTGTAATTGTTTCATAGCACTATAAGCGTTAGTAGGATTATATTCTTCTATTTTTTCACTACATCCAATAACACTTGAAACTAATACTAAACTAGCTGCAACTATACCAAATCTTTTCATACAAACACTCCTTTGCTTTATTATTATATAAAAAAAACTATATTTGTAAACAAATATAATTTTTTTATTAATTTAAGTAAAAATTAGTTAAAAATACTATTTTTCTCTAAGTTTTTTACGTTTTCTTACTTTAGCTTTTTGAATTAATTTATAACTTCCTAAGAAAGCTAATATTGAAACAAATCCACCAACAACAATAATGACGACCCAAACTGGAAGAGGATTTACTTTTACTTTTTCCCACATTGAGACAATCTTATTATTTTGAGCTTCACCAAAGTCTTGCATAATAGCAAGATGAGGAAGATCTTCTTCCATTGGATATTGAGCTCTCATTTGACGATTAATTTGTTCTTCTTCAACATAAACAACATAATCAGTTTCATCACTTTCATCTGTTTTAAAGAAGTAAGTTAAATCGTAAGGAATTGTTCCTTCTGTATCGATGTATTCATCATTTTCATCGACATCTCTTGCTTCATACCATTCTTCCACTAAGGAAAAAACATCATCTCCTGCAATAAATGGTGTATATCCAACATAATCCATGTTTTTACTAGCATTAATTGGATCTGACATAAAGTCTAAGAAAGAATAACTTGCATCAAGTCTTTCATCTTTAACATTACTTAAGATTGAGAAAGCATCAAACCAAATATTTGAGCAATAAGAAGGTATTGCAAAGTATAATTCAACATCGCTTTCTTCAGCTGTATCCATTGAATAAACAGCATCTCCGCTCCAAGCTAAGTTAATACCAACCTTTTGAGTTACAATATCACTCTTTCCAGTATCAACTTCAAAACCATAAATATAATCTTTTAATTCAATTAAACTTGCTTGAACTTTATCAATTGTTTCATCATCGTGACGATTGAATATATCGCTTAATTTATCGTTATATTCTTTATTGTAATTTCCATTATATTCTTCATATAACTCTTTAAATTCATCACTAAATGTATGAACAAGTCCCATAGCATAAGTATCTCTCATACTATCTTTAATTGAAGCACATGATTGATATGATTCATGTTCATTCCATAATACATCCCATCCATCAGGAGCACTAAAATCTTCAATAACTTCTTCAGGAGTTTTATTTTTAATTCTCTTATAGTTTGGGTTATACATGATACCTAAAGTACCCCACATATAACCAACTGCAAAATTATTAAGTGTACCAAGTTCAGGGTTGTTTGGATCAATATCAACTTTAGACAATTTTCCTTCTTCTCCAATAAGGAAAGGACTTGCATAATCTCTATAATTTTCAATTCGATCCATGTCAACTTCTTGAATCATTTTAAACTTAGCCATCTTTTGAATCATGTAGTCACTTGAACAAACAATATCGTAAGAAGATTTACCAGTTTTTAACTCATTAAACATAGTTTCGTTGGTATCATAAGTATCGTAAATTATATCAATATCCCTATCAAATCCCTCACCAAAATACTTTTCTTTAATTTCAGGAATATTAATCCATTGAACATATTGATCAGTTAAATCATCCTCATCATAACCGCTATCTGGATCATTTAAATAAATATAATCTCCAGCATTTAAAACCTTTAAATACAATGTATTATCATCGTTAGATGAACTACATCCACTTAAAGCAGTTAATAACATTCCACCTAAGCCAATTAAGGATAATAATTTAATGTTTTTCATAAATTTCCTCCCTTAAAACATGCCTAAAACAATAGCAACAAGTGCAATGATAGCCATTAAACAAATAGTTGAAACAACTAAAATACGGAAATTTCTCTTAATGACCATTTCACTACTTTTATATTTCATTTTATATTCAGGTCTTTGATATTTTTGATAGACAGTTGTTAAAATTGTAGCAATTACAACACAAATAAAGATTAATGTAGCAAGAGCTCTTAATTCATTTGGAACAACTTTCTTTTTAATAACTGATTGAATAAATGTTGAAATGGTTTCAATTTTTCCAGCTCCAGAAAGTAAACCAGGACCAGTTGTAAAGGCAGTAACAATAAAATCATCTAAAGATAATGTAATTGCTAACATAAATCCACTAATAATTCCTGGCTTAATTTGAGGAAAAATAACTTTTGTTAAAGCTTGACGAGGTGAACAACCTAAATTAATTGCTGCTTCATATAAACTTGGATCCATTTGAGTTAATTTAGGTTTAACATTTAAATAAACAAATGGAAGAGATAAGACAACATGCCCAATTAATATTGTCCAAAATGAGAATATTTCGGTTCTAAAAACGTAACTTCCAAAGAAAACAAACATGAAAGTTAAACTCAATGCGATAACGATTTCACTATTAACAACAGGAATTTGAGTAATATTTTCAATTACTGCTCTAGTTCTTTTCTTTGCATAAAATGTACCAATTGCACCTAATGTACCTAAAACAGTAGAAACAACAGCACTAATAAGAGCAATAATTATCGTATTTCCAACAGCTTTCATTATTGCTTCGTTTTTAAATAAACGAGGATATAATTCTAATGTAAATCCATTCCAAGTTCCAACGTTATCACTATTAGTAAAACTAAAAATAATAAGAACAATAATAGGGACATACATTAAAAGGAGAATCAAATAAACGTATGATTTTGCAAGTATTTTCTTTACCATTTTGAACTCTCCTTCTTTTCATCTTTTTCAGTAAAGTTTCTACTAATTAACATAGAAATACCTACTAAAATTAACATAAATAAACTAATGAATGATCCAACATTCCATTGGTTATTTGAAAACGAAAGATAAATTGAATTACCAAATAAAACAACTTTACCTTCACTTAAAACATCACTAATAACATAACTTGACATAGTAGGCATAAATACCATCATAGCAGCACTAACAACACCAGGAATTGATTGAGGAATAATGGATTTAGTGAAAACTTGAACTCTATTACATCCTAAATCTTCAGCTGCTTCAATTTGTTGTTTATCAAGTTTAAGCATAACGTTATATAAAGGTAAAATAACAAAAGGTAAATAGTTATAAACTAAACCAATCATGGTAGCTAAATAAGGATAATCTCCTCCACCTAAACCAATCCAGTTTAAAACATCTCTAGTAGCCCATGTTCTTAAAACAAAGTTAATCCACATAGGCATAACAAATAACATAACAATTGTTGCATTCTTATTTAATTTTGAATTTGATAAGATATAAGCAATTGGATATCCAATTAAAAGACAAACAATTGTATTTAACATACTAAACATTAATGACATTAAAAGAACATTTAATTTGTTAGTATTTGTAAAAAAGTCAACAAGAGCATTCCAAGTAAAATTTCCATTTCCATCAGTAAATGCATAATAAATTATGAAAAGGATTGGAAGAATGATGAATAAAATTAAGAAAAGGAAATAAGGAATGCAAAGATATTTTCTTTGAAACCTAATTTTCATAAGCGCTTATCTCCTTTTTCAAACGTAACTTAATGTCTTCTTTCTTAATATGAATTCCGACTTTATCGTTTAAGTTATAAGTGTAAGGAGTGATTAATACAAAGTCTTCTTCATTAACTGTTCTAACGATTAATTGATAGTGATCACCTTTATAAACTGAATCAACAATTTCACCGATTGCTTGAGCATCTTTGCTTTCAAGATCATCAATAATTTCTACTTTTTCAATTGATACTTCAGCTACAACATCTGCATCATTAAGGTCATAACGATGTTTTTTATCTTTACTTACGAGATATCCTTCATTATCAATACTTGAACCTTCTAATAATTGAGTAATATCACATTCAAATGGCATATCATCAATCATTACTTTATTTTCTTTATTAATCCAAGCATCTGTATAAATATTTGTAGTAAAATCTTTCTTCATAATATGAATAGAATCTTTAGCAATATTCATACCAATTTCAACATTGAGTGGATAATCTTGAGTAGATTTAACAATAACTTCGTTTTTACCAACCATTACAGTGTATTGATAGTTAACACCCTTAAAGATTTTATTAATTATAGTTCCATTGATCATACCTTCATCTTTGTCTTTAAAGATTACATCTTCAGGTCTAACTACAACATCGACTTTTTCATTAACTGGGAATTTATCAACACAATTAAAGTTGTGATCTAAAAATCTAACTTTACTACTTGTAATAATAGTTCCATTGTAAATATTAGATTCACCAATAAAGTCAGCAACAAAAGCATTTTTTGGTTCATCGTAAATATCTTTAGGTTTACCAATTTGTTGAATGACACCATCTTTCATAACAACGATGGTATCTGACATAGTTAAAGCTTCTTCTTGATCATGGGTGACATAAATGAAAGTAATACCAAGTTTTTCATGCATTTCTTTTAATTCAAGTTGCATATCTTTTCTCATCTTTAAATCAAGAGCACCTAAAGGTTCATCAAGTAAAAGAATTGTTGGTTCATTAACAATAGCTCTTGCAATAGCAACTCTTTGTTGTTGTCCACCACTTAATGTAGTAACGTCTCTATCTTCTAATGAGTCTAGATCGACGATCTTAAGAGCTTTGGCTACTTTTTTAGAGATTTCTTCATTAGTTAACTTCTTATATTTATAAGTAGGTTCTAATGTTGTTAAAGCTTCATGTAATCTTGAATTTAATTCTTCTAATCTAAGAGCCATCTCTTCTTTATTTAAGTGTCTGTTTTTCTTAGTTAATTTAATTTCTTCTTTAATTACTTTAGCTTTTTTCTTGTTAATTTTAAGAATAGGATTACCATTCTTATCAAACTTTTGAATAGGAATTTTCTTTAATCTTAATCCAAAAGCAACATTTTCAAAGACATCAAGGTGTGGAAACAAAGCATATCTTTGAAAAACCATATTAATAGGTCTTTTATTTGGTGGCATATTTGAAATATCTTTTCCATTAAGAAGGATTTCACCCTTTGTTGGAAAATCAAATCCAGCAATCATTCTTAATGTAGTAGATTTACCACAACCACTAGGACCTAAAAAAGTGACAAATTCGCCCTTACGAACATAGAAGTTAAAATTGTCAACAGCAATAGTATCGTCTTCAAAAATTTTCGATACATTTTTTAATTCGATAATATAATCATTCTTATCGCTCATTTTGTCATCTCTCCTATAGTGTAAAAGTCAAGTTCTTTTACTGTTTTTTAAACGAAAAAATTATATTAAATTTTTGAAAAAAATAAAGCATTTTTTTATTCAATTTTTTTCATTAATTTTTTCGATTTTTATAAATGTGCCATTTTATCGGCAATATCGAAAAAATAAAGCAAAAAAAATAACAAAAAATTAATGCATTTTTATGTTCATTTTTTGCTTAATTTTTTTATTAAATTTTTTAGCTACTTTTTTTAAAGAAAAAATTGAAGTTTTTTCACTTCAATTTTTATTCGTTTTTTACATGTCTTCTTTAACTTCAATTCCCATTAAATTTAAGGCATTTTCAAGAGTAATTTTTATAGCTTTTACTAAGCATAATCTTTCTTTAGTTAAAGGAAGATTTGTTTCGTCAATTACCTTACATTCGTTGTAGTAACTATGGAATAATGAAGCTAATCTATAAGCATAATTTGAAAGAATATTTACTTCCTTATACTTACAAATATCAATTAATATTTGTTTAAATGATGCCAATTCTTTTAATATGCTTGATTCTTTATCATTAGTTAATAATGTATAACTATCTAATTTAGTTACATCATCAACTCTTTTTAAAATAGAAGCACATCTAGCATAAGCATATTGAATATAATAAACAGGGTTATCACTACTATGCTTTCTAGCTAAATCTAAATCAAAATCAAGATGAGATACCATTGGTTTAGAAATAAAGAAATATCTTGCTACATCAACACCAACATCTTCGCATAATTCTCTAATAGTAATGGCATTTCCAGTTCTTTTTGACATCTTTAATTCTTCACCATTTTCCATTAATCTAACCATTTGAACAATTTGAATTCCAAGATTATCGCTGTTATATCCTAATATTTTTAAACCAGCTTTTAATCTAATAATATATCCATGATGATCAGCACCAAAAAGATTAATTAAATGATTATATCCTCTATCATATTTATCTTTATGGTATGCAATATCTGGGAGCAAATATGTATAACTTCCATCTTTTTTAATTAATACTCTATCTTTATCATCATTAAAATCAGTAGTTCTTAACCACAAAGCACCTTCATGTTCATAGGTATATCCACTATTTTTTAAAGCTTCTAAAGTATTTTTAACTTTACCATCTTTATATAAATCTAACTCAGATTGATAATGATCAAAAGAAACTCTATATAAATCTAAATCTCTTTTAATTTTTGAAAGTTCAAGTTCTCTTCCAACTTTCTTAAAATATAATTTTCTATCTTCACTATCGTCTAAAACATATTTATCTTTAATTTCTTTAGCAATTTGAGAAGCAATATTTTTTACGTCTTTTCCTTGATAACCGATTTTATCAAGATCAAAAGGAAGATTTAATGCTTCCAAATATCTTTGATATAAAGATTCACCAAGAACTTCAATTTGATTTCCAGCATCATTTACGTAATATTCTCTTAAGCAATCATATCCTGAGAATTTTAAAACTCTTGTTAAAGAATCTCCATATGCTGCACCTCTAGCATGTCCTAAATGTAAATCTCCGGTAGGATTAGCACTAACATATTCAACCATGATTTTTTCATTATTTCCAAAATCATTTCTTCCATAATACTTACCTTCATCAATAATTTTATTAATAATTTCAGATAAACTATCTTTTTTAACAAAGAAATTAATAAATCCAGGAGCAACTACCTCTACTTTTAAAATTAATTCATTGTTTTCTAAACTATTTTTTAAGGAATTAGCTATGTTTAAAGGGCTATTTCTTAATGTTTTAGCTAATCTTAAAGCAATATTACTTGAAAAATCACCATGTTCTTTACTTTTAGGTATTTCTACCATTACAAGGTTAGATGTTTCTTCAAGGTTATATACCTCTTTTAAAGATGATTTAATAATTTCAACAATTTTATTACTAACTAAATCCATACTTAGACCTCTTTCAATTGATAATATTAACATTTAATATTAAACAATTCTATGCAAATAATAAATTTTCACTTGTTTTAACATAAAATTTCTTGTATATTATTTTAGCAATGGCCCTGTAGCTCAGTTGGATAGAGCAACAGCCTTCTAAGCTGTGGGTCAGGCGTTCGAGTCGCCTCAGGGTCACCACTAAAAATTAACACACAGTAATGTGTGGTTTTTTTTACTCTTTTTTCTAAAATGAAAATTTTTTAATATTGATGTAAAAATATTTTATATTTTTATGGTAATATAGACAAAAATAGTCAAATTCTAGTCTAAAAAAATCTAAATTTTTAAAAAACACTATGTTTTCTTAGGTATTTTTTATTTTTCTAGTTGAAAAACATAATATTTTTAATAAAATATTAAGTATAGGAGGGTTTGAATATGAAATTATTCAAAAAAGGATTAGCCGAATTTATCGGAACTTTCGTTCTCGTTTTATTTGGTTGTGGTGCTGCCGCAATGACTTCATTCGCCATTGATAAAGGTGGTTATGCCGATCCAGCTGCTCACTTAGTTGGAACTGCATTGGCATTTGGCCTTGCTCTTTGCATTATGGTTTATGCTGTCGGATCAGTTTCAGGATGCCACATCAATCCAGCAGTTTCTTTAGGTGTCTTGCTTAAAAATTTATTCCTCCCTAAAGAAAAAAGAGAATTTGGATGGAAAGAATTTTTCGTTTATGTTGCTGCTCAAATCTTAGGTGCTTTTGTTGCTATCTTAGGTTTAAGAGCTGTCATTGGAACTAAGGGTGGTTTTGGTGCAAACACAATTCAACCAGCTGTCGCTACAAGAGGTCAACCAATTTTAATTGCTTGTATCGTTGAAATTTTATTAACTGGTTTATTTGTATTTGTTGTCCTTGCTGTCACATCAAGTCACAAATTTAGAAAAATCGGTGGCGTCGTTCTTGGTGGAGCTTTAACAGTTGTTCATATTTTTGGAATCCCATTAACCGGAACAAGTGTTAACCCAGCTAGATCAATCGCTCCTGCAATTGGACAAGCTATTTTTGCTAAAGATTACACCGCTTTAAATCAACTTTGGATCTTCATTGTTTGCCCATTAGTCGGTGCTTGTATCGCTGCTATTATGTACTTCATTTTATTCGTTTGGAAGAAAGAACCAGAAGAAGAATGCTGCTGCAAACAAAGTGCTGGTGTTGTCAATAATATTGTCAACAACTACTATGGTGAAAAACCAGTAGAAGCTAAGAAAGAAGAACCTGTAGTTGAAGAACCAAAAGCTGAAGAACCTGTAGTTGAAGAAAAACCTGTTGTTGAAGAAACTCCAGTAGTCGAAGAAAAGGTTGAAGAACCTGTAGCTGAAGCCCCTGTAGCTGAAGAAACAGAAGTTGTTAAAGCTGCAAGAAAGAAAGCAGTTCCTTTCATGCAAAGATTAGAAGAAGCAGATCCAGACTTGAAAGAAAAATATATTGAATTAGCTGCTTATTGTGATGAATATGGACTTCACGGAAGAAAGAGTGTCAGCCACGATACCTATAGATTACACAAAGTAAGATATGTTGTATTCTCAATCAGAGGTAAAGCTATTAAGATGCATGTTGCTGTTGATCCAAAAACATATGAAAACACAACAATGACCATTAAAGATGATAGCGCCAAAGAAAAATACAGCGATGTCCCAGGCTACATCAGAGTTAAATCAGCCTTAAGTGTCAAGAGAGCAAAACAATTGATCGATGATGCTATGGCTAAAGCTGGAATCGAAAAAAGAGCTAAATAATTAAATTTTGATTCTATAAAACCTCGAAGAGATTCGAGGTTTTTTTATATCAATTTATTTAATTCTTGTTCTAAATCTATGAAATTTGAATAACAAAACTTATTTAATTCTTTTAATTTAATTAATCTATTATTATCAAAATTAATACTTAAAATTTTAATATCTAAAGCTAAACAATCTAAAATATCTTTTTTAGAATCACCAATATAAATAATATCTTTATTAGTACAAGAAAAGTCTTTCATTAACTTTTTAAAGTTTTCTTTCTTTACTCCTCTATCTTTACTTCCGACATAAATCTTTTCAAAATACTTATTTAACCCAAAATAAGATAAAGAAATTAAAGTAGATTCTAAGCTTCTTCCTGTTAATAATACTAAGGTAATACCTTTATTCTTTAAATGCTCTAATAACTCAATACAATAAGGATTTAAGGCATTTAAAAGCACATTATGATATTCACTATAATATTTTAAATACTTTTCAAAATTAGCCCTATTTTCGTTATTTAATATATGATTGATCATTCCTTCTTCAGTTGGTCCAAAATATGGTCCTAAAGAAGATTCATCCATATGGATTCCTTCTTCTTCTAGTACTTTAAAAATGCATTTATTAATCAATGAAAAAGAAGAAGCAAGTGTACCATCAAAATCAAATGCTACGATCATTTTTTTAAAATCTCCTTGATTTCACCTACATATCTATAATGATAATCACATTTTGGATAAGCTTTAGACTTAACGTTTTCATCTAAAAATCTACTTGCTTCAATTTTATCTACATATATTTTCTTTAAAATAATAACCAAATTAGCTTCATTAAAATATGGAGCTAAAGAACTATTATTTATAGTTAAATTCATTTTCTCTATTTTATTTTCATCTCTTCCCGAATGAGTACCTAAATAAATTAACTTATCTTTAAATGAAGAATCAAAGAAACAAACACTAAAATATTCACTACTTTCCATAAATTCTAAAGTATATCTTGATTCTCTAACATAAACATCCATTACTGGTTTATACCAAATAAATCCAGCTTCACCCCAAGCAATGGTCATAGTATTAACCCTCTCATTCTTTGAGGCAGTTAAAAGAGCTGTTTCTTTATTAATTTTATGAATAAAGTTTAACGATTGTTCATTTTCTATATCAATTTTTGTAAATTCCATACCTTTATTTTACTATAAATTATTCAATTTAAAAACTATGTAAAGTTAATAAAATTTTGCTATATATTATATAAATATAATATTGACATTTAGTACTATTTAATGTAAATTAATTAAGCACGTAGAAAGAAAAGCGTCTGCTTCTCACCAGATTGGTTTAAATCAATTGGTCAATGGCTACTAAAAATTGTTTTAGTAATAGAGGACGCAAACTTGTTGCGTCTATTTTTCTTAGGAGGATCTAATTATATTACCAAATCAAAATAATTCATCTAACCAAAAAGAGATGAAAAACCGTAACGATAAGAATAACGGCGACTTAGTTAATGAAAAAATTCGTTTCAATGAAGTCCTATTAATTGGACCAAACGGAGAACAATACGGAAAAGTAAATAGATTCCAAGCTTTAAAAAAAGCTGAAGAACTTGAACTTGACTTATTATGTGTTGCTCCTAATGCTAATCCACCAGTTTGTAAATTACTAAACTATGGAAAATATCGTTTTGAAGCTAAGAAGAGAGCTAAAGAGGCTAAAAAGAATCAAAAGATTATCGAAATCAAAGAAATTCAATTAACCCCTCAAATCGGTGAACATGACATTCAAACTAAGGTTACAGCTGCATTAAAATTCTTAGGCGATGGAAATAAGGTAAAAGTTGGAGTCCGCTTTAAAGGTAGACAACTCGCTCACCCCGAAGTTGGTGAAGAGACACTCAACAAGTTTATTAACTACGTTAAGGAAGAAGCTATTATTGAAAAGCAACCAGTACTTGATGGTAAATGGTTAACTTGCATATTAGCTAGAAAGAATAAAAAGTAGAAAGAGAGGAAATTTTATGCCAAAAATGAAAACTAAAAGGGCTTTAGCTAAAAGAATTAAAGTCACAGGAAGTGGTAAAGTTACAAGACATCACGCTTATGTTTCACACTTAGCACCACATAAAACCCACAAACAAAAGAGACACTTAAGAAAGTCAACAAGCGTATCAAAGAGCGACTTAAAGAGAATTAAGTATCTCATTCAAGGATAATTAAGGGAGGTTAAGTATGAGAGTTAAAGGCGGAACAGTTACAAGAGCTAGAAGAAAGAGAATTTTAAAAGCTGCTAAAGGTTACTTTGGTAGTAAACATCTTTTATTCAAAACAGCTAAAGAACAAGTTTTACATTCATATAAATATGCTTATATTCATCGTAGAACAATTAAAAGAGATTACAGAAAATTATGGATTAGAAGAATCAATGCTGCTTGCAGAATCAATGATATCTCCTATTCAAAATTCATGCATGGATTAAAAGTAGCTAAAATTGATCTTAACAGAAAAATGTTAAGTGAAATCGCTATCCATGATGAAAAAGGTTTTGCTGAATTAGTAAGAATTGCTAAAGAAGCAAAATAGTTAAAAAATAGCAAAATAAATGACCAAATCACTAGGATTTGGTCATTTTTTATTTAATAATTTTAACTTCAATATTTTTGATACATTCATCAATTAATGTGTCAAAATCAGCCTTCTTTTCAATTTCTTCACAAATATCAAGATGTGGAGCAGTTTTTGGTTTTTTAATTGGGAATATAGTACAACAATCTTCAAATGGTCTAATTGAAATATCGTAAGTATTAATTTCTTTAGATATTTCAATTATTTTTGTTTTATCAAATATTGCTAAAGGTCTAATAATAGGCATATTTGTAACTTCATTAATTACTCTTAAAGATTCAAGAGTTTGACTTGCAACTTGTCCTAAGCTCTCACCATTTGCAATAATATCATAATGTTTCATGCAAGCTACTTTACTAGCAATTCTATACATCATTCTTCTCATGATAGTAACTTGATAGCCTTCATAACTCACTTCGTAAATCTTTTCTTGAATTTTAGTAAATGGAACAATGTACATTACTAATTTTGATTGATATTTCTTTAATTCATTTAAGATATCTTCTAATTTAAATATTACTCCACTATTTGTATATGGAGGTGAAGCATAATGAATAAAAGATAATTCAATTCCTCTTTTCATTAATAAATAACTAGCTACAGGAGAATCAATTCCTCCACTTAACATCATTAAGCCTCTTCCTAATGTACCTTTTGGGAATCCGCCTAATCCTTTAATAGTTTGAGTAAATAAATATGCTCCATCGCTTCTAATTTCGATACTTAAAAGAATATCTGGATAATGAACATCAACAGTTAAAGAGGTATTTTTTAAGATAACTTTAGCAACAGCTCTATTAATTTCATCACTAATATAAGGATATGATTTATCAATACGATGAGTATAAATTTTAAATGTTTTTCCTGTCTCTTTTTGAATTATCTTTAAAGATTCATCTAAAATATTATCAAAATCTGGATCTATTCTTTTTGCTAAAGAAAATGAATATAATCCGCTAACTTGTTTTAATTTATCAATTACATCTAAATTATCTTCTTTTAAAAATAAATAAATGTGATCATGCCTAACACTATAATCAATTAAATCTTTAAAATCTGCTAATGCTTCTTTAATCGAACGAGCTAAAGTATTAATAAAATCTTTTTTATTTTTACCCTTAGTATTCATTTCTCCAAAACGAATAATAATTACATTATAATCCATACTTTTACCCCCTAATCGATTCTAAAATTAAAATTAATTCTTCTTTAATTTTTTTACATTCTTCAATTGTATTAAAATGAGAAAAACTTATTCTAATAACATTTCTTGCTACAAATTTATCTTTTCCCATAGCCAATAAAACATGGCTTGGTTCATCATTTTTTGAATTACATGCAGAAACACTATTTACATAAATACCTTTATTTGATAAAGCTTCTACAACTACACTACTTGACTTAGTTTTTAAAGAAATAGAAAGAATATAAGGATTATCAATTTTTGAAGTGTTTATTTCAATTTCATCTGTATTTCCTAGCTCTTTTCTTAAAAACTCGTTTAATCCCTTAACATATTTAAAGTTTTTATTTATGTCAATCATGTTAGTTTTTAAAGCAATAAATGAAGAAACAAAACTTGGATAATTGATAGTTCCACTTCTTAAACCGTTTTCTTGGTTTCCTCCATAAACAACTTTATCAAGATTTATTTTTTTCTTCTTAACTAACAATCCTATACCTTTTAAACCATGAATTTTATGGAAACTAAACCCAAAGAAATCAAGCAAAGAGTAATTCAAATTAACCTTACAAACAGCTTGAGCAACGTCAGAATAAAAGGCACATTTTGGAAATTTCGCTATGATTTCCTGACTCTTTTTTAAATCTAAGGTAGATCCTACTTCGTTATTTGATGACATTAAAGCTACTAAAATAGTTTCTTTTTTAATAGCTTTTTCTAACTCATCATACTTAATATGACCTTCTTTATCTACATCTAAGTAGGTAACCTCAAAACCTTCTGTTTCTAATTGTTTAAAACAATTTAAAACAGATTCATGTTCAATTTTAGATGTAATTAAATGATTCCCTTTATTTTTATTTTTTCTAGCATATCCTAAAATAGCTATATTATTTGATTCAGTGGCTCCACTTGTAATAATTACTTCGTAGTCATTATTTAAATTAAAAATCTTTAAAATATCTGCTTTTATCCTACTTATTTTTGCGTTATTTTCCATACCAAAAGAGTTAATTGATGAAGGATTTGCATAGTTTTTTTCATTTTCTACACAAAATATATCAATTACCTCTTTTAAAGGTTTTGTGCTGCTAGCATTATCAAAATAAATCATTAGTTAGTTTGTCCACTTTTCTCTTTTAATCTAGTTAAAACTTGTACGCTCATTTCATAAGCTTTACTATAATTTCCTTCAAAGTAAAGTGTTTCAACTTGATTTAATAAAGAGTTTATATCTGAAAATTTACATCTATCTCTATTCATTAAAATAATATTGTTTTTGGCTTTTTCTTTATCACTTAATAATTCATCAATTGAAGTAAAAATAATATTACTTGTTTCGTCCAATTTATAGCTTAATTCTTTCATTTCTTTAACATTAATTGGAATAACTTGAGATTTAGAATAAATCTCATCGATGTAATAGTAACAATCACTAAGTCTAGTGTTGATTCCTTCATTAAACTCAAGATTGTCTATATCAATTAACTTGGATTCGTAAGTTTTAAGAAGCAAATATTTACTTTTAATATTATTAAATATTGCTTCAGAATCTGTTTTTAAAGATTCAACATAACTCATAAATGAATTGTAACTTTCTGTTACTTCATCAGTACCTCTTTCAAGTTCAACTATTTTAGTAGTTAAAATTGAATATGGAGTTGGATCTTTTGAATGAAGATATATATCAAGTCTTCTTTTATCTTTACTAACTTCATCCATCTTAGAACTTAATAAAATAAAAAATTGTATTTTTTCATCTTCAATAAGATAATACTTTTTAATCTTTTCAATATAATTTGAAATATTCATAAAAGATTTATCAATAAAGTTATATTTCTTTAATACTGAATCTATCTTTTCATCAAATTGAAGTTTTGAATTTATTTCGTTATTAAATGAATTATTTAATTCTTCAATTAAAATAGTGATTTCATCAATTAATTTATTAACCTTATTTACATTAATTTTCTTTAATTGAACAATAGCTTCATCTAATATTACTTCAATCTTTTCAACAGAAGCATTAAAACTAATATTTTGTAAAGGATATCCTTTTAAAACCATATCCTTATTTCTATCTTTTAACATATTAATATTTTGAGGTAAATCATTGGTCAATTGTTTAATTAAAGAAGGTAAAACATTAATATTGTTAATTAAATAAGTAATAACATTATCTAAAATAGGTAATATTTCTTTTGCTTCATCATATGAAGCACTTTCAATATAACTTTCATAAGTTTTAAAATAACTATCTATTTTTTCAAAAACTTCTTTAAAAGAATCAGAAATAATAAACAAGTCATATTCTTTGTTGTTATATAAAGATTTAAGTTCTCTAGATTTTTCTTTCAAAGATAAAATAGCTTCTCTTGCTTCTTCTTCTGGTTTAATCAATTCTAATAAATCATTATGTAATGAATTTAAAGCAGATTCATAACTCTTTAATAACGAAGCCTTTTCTTTATAAAAATTAAAGAATTCTTTAATTTTGTTGCTTTCAAAATAACTTCCTAATTGTTTTACTATTTCTCCATATAATTTATCTGCTACATCTCTAACTTCTTTAAATCTTTTGAAATAAGTAGTATGAATATCCATATAAATAATATTAGTTCTACTAATTTGATCAATTCTTTGAAGAATTTGAAAGTCATTACCAATTAAAATAGAGTGTAAGTATTCATATTTCCTTTCAATTTCATTTAATGTAGTTTTAGCTTTATGTTTTCTAAAAACATATTTATTTAAAATAATTAAAAGCGTGATTAAAGCTACAACAAAAGCAATAACTCCAAAAATTATCCATCCCATTATAGTCTTATCTATATTTAAAAAAGTAATTAACATTCTATTCATATTACTCCTTATCTATATCTTTTTTCTTCTTTTCAATCATCTTTTTAAAAACAAACTTATATAAAATAACACCAACAACAATTAATAAAATTGCTCCAGTCGTAACTCCAAAAATAATAGCTAACTTATCAAGTTCACTTAAAGAAATTAAAATAATTTTAAATAAATCGAAAATCATATATATATTTTAATTAAATATATATGCTTTAACAAGTTTTGTTTGATTTTTGTGTTAAATTATTATATATTAAATAGGCTTAAACGCAGCATTTAAATACGTCTTGTCTGATGATAAGTATAAAGAAAAGTAACCTAAGCTACAAGGTGAAATACTATTCATCCGAAGATTGGAATTTAAACCTTTGTTTAAGATTTTAAAGAAAGGAGAGAAATATGAGAAAATTAGGTGCTACATGGAAACGTTCAAGAAGATTAGGTTTTTCAATTCTTGAAAATGGAAAAGAATTAAAGAAAAGACCTTATGCTCCAGGACAACATGGCCAAGACAAGAAGAAAGTTTCTGAATACGGAAAACAATTACTTGAAAAACAAAAATTAAGAGATATGTATGGAGTTAACGAAAGACAATTCCGTAGATTATTCGAAATTGCAAGTTCTTCAAAAGGTGTTACCGGTACAGAATTCATGAGAATTCTTGAATCAAGACTTGATAACTTAGTTTACAGATTAGGCTTTGCTACAACTCGTAAACAAGCTAGACAACTTGTTAATCATGGTCATATCCTTGTTAATGGTAAGAAAATTGATATTCCTAGCTATCTTTGCCACGCTAACGATGTAATTTCTGTCAAAGAAAAATCACAAAGCTTAGCAATCATCAAAGGAAGCTTAGAAATCACAACAGTTGTTGCCCCATATTTATCACTTGATAAAGAACATTTCTCAGGAACATTCGTAAGACTTCCTGAAAGAAGTGAATTAACACGTGATATCAATGAATCATTAATTGTTGAATACTACAACAGATTACTATAGTTTCATAAAAGCTCTTGAAAAAGAGCTTTTTCTTTTATTAAAAATAACTAAATTTGATATACTTAAATATATGGAAAACTTATCTTTAAATAAAACATCTACATTAACTAATGTAGGAAACTCAATACTTAAATATTTTAAAACCACTGCTTTTCACGATTCATTTTTACCTTTAGACGAAATATTAAATAAATCAAACAAAAGTAAAGTATGTTTAATACTTTTTGATGGATTTGGAAAAGCCATAATTGAAAAACATAAAGACTTATGTCCTTTTATTTATTCACACATATTCACTTCATTTAAAAGTGTATATCCTCCAACTACTGTTGCTGCTACAACAAGTTTAACAACAGGAAAATATCCTCTTGAAACAGGATATATCGGATGGACTCAACATTTTTCAAACTACAATGATGATATTTTTGTATTTCTTCAATCAAGTAAATTTAGTGATAAAAAATATCCTGAATTAAAATCAACTTTATTAAAAGTTAATTATATTTGGGAATTAATTAATGAAAATAAAGAATATAAAGCTAATTGTATTCAATCTTTCTTAGTTAGAGGAGAAAATGAAGAAGAACAATTAGAAAACTACTTTAAAGAAACAGACAAATTATTAAAAACAAACAATTTTCTTTATTCTTACTGCACTGAACCAGATCATTTAATGCATATGGAAGGAACAGATGGAGAAAATGTGAAGAAAATGGTCTCTTATTTAAATAAAAAACTAGAACAATTAGTCAATAATAATTTAGATACTTTATTTATTTTAGTTGCAGATCATGGAATGGTTGATGTAAAAGATTATTTTATATTAGATCATAAAGATTTATTAAATTCATTATCTAGCCAATATATAACTGTTGAACCTAGATTTGCTTCTCTTTATGTAAAAGATGAAACTTTATTAAAAAAGACATACGAAAAAGAATTAAAAGATTTCTTTGTTTTAAAATCGAAACAAGAATTATTAGATGAACATATATTAGGTTATGGAAAACCTCATGAATTAATTGATAGTTTCTTAGGCAATTACTTCTTATTAGCTAAAAAAGAATATATGTTGAACGATTCTTCTAATGAAATAGTTTTTAAAGGCCATCATGCTGGAATTAGCGATAATGAAACTAACCTTTATATGATGATTTTTAATAATTAGTTTGATATAATTTTATCACTGCGGTATTGGAGAAGCGGCTTAACTCATTGCCCTCTCAAGGCAACATTCACGGGTTCGAATCCCGTATACCGTACCAATAAAATTTTTAAGGTAATATGTTATGATATTACCTTTTTTAATTTATAAAATAATCAAAAATACAATCAAGTAAATCAAATTTACAAATAAAAAGAAGATTATAAAATATAAAAATATTTATAAGAAATGAAAAAAATATAATACTATTTCAAAACAAATTAATTATGTGAATTTAAATATTCTTTTACGTAATCCCAAGTTATTTCATCGTAGTTATCATTAAATGCAAAATTATCTTTATTAAAACCATGATTTGCTCCTTCAATGATATGTAATGAACAATTTTCATATAATTGAGCAGCTTTTTCACTATAAGAATAATTAACAATAAAATCACTGCTTCCATGTTCAATCAATACATCTTTTTTAAATTTACCAATATGAGAATATACGTCATAATCTGTTAACTTATCGACATAACTTTGGCTTACACCATAAGGCATAGAAACAATTAATTCAGGAATATTAAAAGCTGGATAAAATAAAATTAAACCATTAACATCATCCTTTAATGTATCTCCAACAAGAGCAGAAACAAGCCCACCTTGAGAAGTACCAAAAAGATAAATATTGTTGATATAATCTAAATTTTTAAAATAATTAACAATATAAGTTAATGTTTCTTCTTCACTAAATATTGTACATTCTTCAATTGAATCACTTCTTGAACTTGATGATCCGCTAGGAAAATCAAAAGTATATGCTAAATAATTTTCTTTTGTAGTTGAAATTGCGTAAGTATTTAAAGTGTCACTATTACAGTTTGCTGAATGTGACATGATAACAATGGAAGATTTATATGATTTATCATATTCTAAAGGAGAATATAAATTACCATATATTTTTAAAGAATCTTGATAAATGCAAAGTTCTTCTTTCTTAAATGTTTTATTTTCAATATCGTCAACGTTATTAGATTTACTACAAGAAACAGCAAAAAAAGGAATAAATAATAAATAGATTAATTTTTTATTCATATTTCACCTCTAATTTAAATATTTATTGATTCTAAATTTAATTTCTTCTTCACCTAAAATTGTTAAAATAGCAAATAAATTTGGTGTAATTTTTCTTCCACTAACGATAACACGAATAATTTCACAAAGATCATTCATATTACCTCTATATGCTTCTGGATTTTGTTTATATAACTTGTTATCAGTAGCAAAATTATATTTATTTCCTATCTCTTTTAATGAATTATACCAACTATTTTCATCATTATCTAAACATAAATTATTTGAGTAATCTTTTAAAATATCTTTAATTAATGAATCATCAAATTTGTCATTGAAATCGTACTTATTTTCAACAATTTTTAAATATTCATTTCTAGAGAAAAATTTAATATTTTCATAAATATCACTATATTTTGCATAGTCTTTACGTGGGTTTTTCTTTTCTCTTTCAATATTTAAAATATCGACGTATTTTTCTTTTAATTCAAGTATTAAATCATATAATTCTTTAGAATATGTTTTAGACCATTCATATGATTTTAAAGCAATTTCTTCTTTTTTCATATAGCCTAAAATCTCTTTTCCATAGAAAGCTAATTTATCATTATCAAATAATGCTCCATCTAAACTCATTTTCTTTAAATTAAATTTAAAATGATCTAAATCATAATCTTTAGTTTGGACAATAAAATCTTCATAATTTGAATTAGCAATAGTCATTAAATATACTAAAATAGCTTTTGGTTCATATCCAACTTGAAGGAAATATTCAACACTTGCTTCACTATCTTTTCTTTTTGATAATTTTCTTCTAGTTCCATTATCCATCTTCATAATAACTGGAAGATGAGCATATTTAGGAGCTTTAAAACCTAAAGCCTTGAATAATTCAATATGAATTGGTAAAGATGGCAGCCATTCTTCTCCTCTTGTAACTAAATTTGTATGCATAAAATGATCATCACAAGCGTGAGCGAAGTGGTATGTTGGAAGATTATCAGATTTTCTAATTACGATATCTTGATCATTTTGAGTTAACTCTAAATCGCCTCTGATTTCATCTCTTACTTTGATCTTGTTATTATGATTTCCACTTGATTTAAATCTAATAACATATGGTTTTCCTTCTTTTATATAGGATATAGCTGTTTCTTCATCTAAATCTCTATAAATAGCATATTTCCCATATATTCCAGTAATTTCCTTATTCTTAGTTTGTTCTTCTCTAATCTTATTTAAGTCTTCTTCAGTTAAAAAACAAGGATATGCTAAACCCTTAACAATCATATCTTTAATAACGATATCGTAAATTTCTTTTCTAGCAGATTGTTTATAAGGTCCGTAATCACCTTTTTCTTCATTTCCTAAATAACCTTCATTAGGAACAATATTAAATTTTGCTAATTGATTAATTAATTGCTCTCCGCTACCTTCAATTTCTCTTTTTGTGTCGGTATCTTCTAAACGAGTATAAAAAATACCTCCACTATCACGAGCTAATTTATGAGCAATCATGGAAGTAAATAAACTTCCAGTATGTAAAAAGCCAGTTGGAGAAGGTGCAAATCTAGTAACTTTAGCTCCTTCGACTAAATTCCTTTCTTTATATTCATTTTCTAAATCCTCAATTGTCCTATTAATTGTTGGGAAAATTAAATTTGCTAATTCATTTCTTAAATTCATAAATTTCTCCTTTGACTTTTATATTGCATTTAATATATAATAATAATCACTGCAGGTGTAGTTCAGTGGTAGAACGTAACCTTGCCAAGGTTAATATGCGGGTTCGATTCCCGTCACTTGCTCCATTTGAGAGCTTCTCGGTATATCTTGTACCGAGTTTTTTTATTCCTTATTTTCTTCATCCTCTTTCTTCTTTTCTATTTCTTCTTCAGTTTTATAGAAATCAGATTCATCAACTTTAACATTCATTTCGTTAAGTTCACTTTTAATTTTTTCTTGTTCTTCATCAATCTTCTTTAAAATATCTTCATAATCAACTTCATTACTTTCACTCATCTTCATTCTTATTAAAGCTCTTTCAGCATTTTGCTTTACAGTATTTGCAAATATTGTTCTCATATATAAAGAAAACACTTGATAAAAATTCATATAATGAAGGAATAAAATTGGATAAAAGATCAAAGAAACAATAAGACCAAAAACAATTGAAGTTAAAGAGATAAATAACAAGAAAGCAAATGAATTTACATGACTTAAATTAAAGCCAAAGAATAATCCTAAATATGTAGCAATGAATACTACAAAGAAAGATACAAATATTGGCCAAGAATAAGTATAAAATCCTTTATTAACTTCTTTTCTATAAGCTCTACAAGTAAATTTAAATAATTGATTAAATCCTCTTTTATTTAATTGAGGAAACATGCCAACTACACTATATTTTAAAATGTTAAGTAATAAAGTTTTAAAATAGAAAAATAAAACTACTAAAAGAGCAAAGAAAGAAGATAACATTTCAGGAAGATAAAATAAATCTTCTGCTTTTTCTAATATTTCTAAAGCTTGATCTAGTTGATTAGTAGCCATTAAACCATATACTTGATTGAATAACTCATTAACTTCTTGGTTCAAAGAAGCATATATTGAAAAGAATACTGTTCTAAATATAGAAGATAAAATTAAATAACCTAATATAGCAAATAAAAGATTAACAAAAGAAGATAGTAAACCTTTATATGGAGGTTTAAATCCAAATGAAGCAGTTTTAAATAAACTTTTCATACCAACTTTTTCTTTATCTTCAGTACTTAATACAACATAATTAGCATAATATGAATAAATAAAAGGAGAGAATAATCCGACAATTATGCTTAAAAATAAAGCAAGAATTAGTATTGAAAAAACATCGCTATATCCTGTATCTTTAGTTAAATAGAAGAAAAATCCACTTAATACAAAAATAATTAATATAATTAAAGAAACACCTCCACTAAGAAGGAAGGTATAACTTAATTTAGATTTATAATCTTTTAAAATTAATTTAGTCTTCTCTTTCATCTTGTTCTACTTGGCTCCCGTATAATCTAGAAATATCTTGAACGGCAAAATTTAATTGTTTTTCATCTATCTTTTTAACATCTCTTGCTTCTATAGATTTAATTAATTTAGGTAATCTTTTTCTTGAAACAATATAGCTATCGTTGCTTGACATATTTTCCATATTTTTAACAATTGCATCATCGTTAATAATGACAATCGAAACAAAGAAAGAAGGATCAATTTGAGTCATTAAAGCAAGTTTCTCTACTCTTTTTTGATTTACTTTCATTGGATTTTCCATTTCATAAGTTTTACCTTTTTTATCATAGAAAATCCAAATATTATCATCTTTTTCACCTTTGATAGCACCTCTATAGTATCTATCTTTAATAACATAAATAAACTTTTCACCGAATAAACAATGGTCAATTTGACAAATTACTTGATCATTATTTCTTAAAATTAAATTATTAATTAAATAATAATCATTAATTTCAGCAATAGTTCTTATCTTTTTATAATATATTTTCTTAAAATTTTTGAATTGATATCTTCTTTTTGCAAAAGGGTAAACTATTAAGAATATTAAAACAATCAGAGTTATTGCACCTAAAGTGATGGCAATAATCTTAAATAAATCATCACCACTTATCTCTGTTGAACTTGAATAAAATATATTTTTTAAAGTTTTTAATAATACCATTAGTCTGCCATTGTTAAAGCAAGTTTAAACATATCGTTTAATTTTTCTTGTCTTTCCTCTTTTGTTAAATCTTTTTCATCTTTATTGACAAATGTATCACTTACTGTAAGGATACATAAAGCTTTTTTGTGTAATCTCATAGCGTTTAAGAATAATCCATAGCTTTCCATTTCTACACCTAATATTCCTAAATCAGCAAACTTTTTATAGTAATCTTTGTTTGCATCATAGAAAACATCGCTACTAAAAATTGGACCAACATGAACTTTTAAATTCATTTTCTTAGCATTTTCGTATGCTTTTAAAATTAATGAGAAATCACTACAAGGAGCTAAAACACCACCTTGAAGATCAAATTGATAAGCAAAATTTGATGATGAAGAAGCACTTGTTGCAATAATAACATCACCAACGTGACATTCTTTTTGATATCCTCCACAAGTACCAATTCTAATAATATTTTCTACTCCATAAAAAGCATAAAGTTCATATGAATAAATACCAATTGAAGGAATTCCCATACCACTAGCCATAACACTAATTTCTTTTCCTTCCATTGTTTTTCCTGTATAACCTAAAATACCTCTTGTATTTGTTACTTCTTTATAATCTTTTAAGAAGTGTTCAGCAATGTATTTAGCTCTTAAAGGATCGCCTGGCATTAATACAGTTTTAGCAAAATAAGCATCATCGTTAATATGTGTTGACATAAGTTTTCCTCCTATTCACAATAAATTTTTTCGCTTTTTAAGCAATTAATTATTTTATCCCAATTTTCTTGACTTACTTTATTTGATAATTTAGGTAAGTTATCGATTGAGAAAAAATTAACATCATCAGTTTCTAAATCTTCCTTTTTTAAGAAAGAATCGACCTTAGCTTTAAATGTAATTTGATATTCAGGAACACAATTTACATTTTTAGCCGCTTCTTTTTCATCATTTGGCATTCGAGAAAATAAACCAAGCAATTCAACATCTTTAATCTTAACTCCAGCTTCTTCTAAACATTCTCTTTTAGCTGATTCAACAGGAGTTTCGTATAAGTCACACCAACCTCCTGGTAAAGAATAAGCTTGTTCTTTTATTTCTCTAACAAGAAGAATTTTGTTATCTTGCATAACTACACATCTGACACTTACATTCGGTGTTGGATAAACATCTCTACTAAAATAATTTGGTCTATCAAAATTTAAATTAGTAAATCTATTTAATTCGTCCATTGTTAATCTTTCAATTTCATCATAATTTTTCAATGCGTAAGGATCAGTTGAAAACAACTTACCAATTTTAGCAATAGATTGAATTTTTAAAAGATATTCGTAAAAATATTGATATTTTTGTTCCTTATTCATTAGAATCCTTTCTTTTTAAAGAAATTGCATCTTCATTCATAAGGTTTTCAAAGGCTTTAATAAATACATCTGGGGAATAAGATTGGATTTCTCCATTATATGCAATTGAAATTCTTCCAGTTTCTTCACTAACAACAATTGTTACAGCATCACAAACTTCGCTTATACCAATTGAAGCTCTATGTCTTGAACCATATTTTCCAATTAAAGGTTTTGTTGTTGGATTAAAATAAACACTAGCAGCAACAATTTTATTCCCTCTAATAATGACAGCACCATCATGAAGTCTTGTACCTGGATAGAAAATAGTAATTAACAATTCTAAAGAAACAGGAGCATTAATTTTTGTACCATTTTTCATAAATCCATCAAGATTATCTTTTCTTTCAAAAGTCATAATAGCCCCAATTTTATGATTGGATAAATATAAAGTTGTTTCCCTTATGACATTATAGAAAGAATCGTGATCGAATATTTTTTCTACATCATTACCATTTTTCTTAATTAAACCTTCTTTTTTCTTAACTTTACTTGAATTTTTATTAGCAAACAAAGATCTAACTTCAGCTAAGTTAACAATAAAGCAAATAATAATTAATGTTACGAATAAAAATAATAATAAATTATAAAAATATTCGAGCATTAAGATATGAGATGTAATAAGTAAAACAGATAAAGCAACTGTTGCAGCTCTTACTGTATCTCTCTTTAAAAATAAAAATACAAAAACATTAACTAAAACGAGTCCTACAATAATAAGGACAAAATCTATAATTCCATTTATATTCCAACTTTCAAAAATAGTAGTCATAATTCACCTTTTCTTTGTAATAATTATACTAACTTTAATTTAAATTTTAAATATATATTTATTTATAAATATAAGGATGTAAAAAATATTTTTTAAAAATTTTTAGCAATCTACTTGACAGAGTGCTAAAACATGATAATATATAGTTAGCACTTGAATAATAAGAGTGCTAAAAACCATATAGGAGGTATTATTTATGAATAACTTAACAAGACGTAACAACACATTCTGGGATCCATTTTTCCTAGATTCATTCTTTGAAAGAGGTAATACTAACAACTCATTTATGAAAACAGACATTAAAGATCAAGGTGACCAATATGAAATGAAGATTGAATTACCTGAAGTTAAAAAAGAAGATATCAAATTATCACTTGAAGATGGATATTTGACAATAAACGCAACAATTAACGAAACTGAAGAAGAGAAAAACAAAGGAAAAATCATCCATCGCGAAAGACATTTTGGAAACTTTTCTAGAAGTTTTTATGTTGGCGAAGATGTTGAAGAAAAACATATTAAAGCCAAACTTGAAAATGGTGTTTTAACTTTAAATATTCTTAAAGTTGAAGCTATACAAAAAGAAAAAGAGAAAAAGTATATTTCAATCGAATAACCAAACATCTCTCCCCATTTAAAGATTGATATACTATTTTCAAAAAGAACCAGGATTTCCTGGTTCTTTTCTTATTTTTTTTGAAATCAAATTTATTAAAATCCTAATTTCTTCCTGAGAAAGTAATACAAAAATAAATAAAGTTTTTATATATTTATCATCTAAAGCAATGCAACAAGTAATTGAAAAACCAACAAAAAAAGTCCGATAATAATCAGACCTATTAAACTGAAATGGTCGGGGCGACAGGATTTGAACCTGCGGCCTTCTGCTCCCAAAGCAGACGCGATACCAAGCTACGCTACGCCCCGTTCTTATTAAATATATCACAAATGATTTTTTATGTTAAGCACTTTTTAACAATTTGTATATGTTTTTGCTCAATTATATTAAGAAAGTCTAAAGAATATGTGTCTAATGTCTTTATAACTCTCTAAAGTGTTACCATTTG
>JAEDIE010000033.1 GCA_016296775.1 Bacilli bacterium
TGTAACAGCAATTTTTATTATATTTTCATCCTTTTTGGTGTTAGAACACCCATTTATAAGAGGAATAACTAAAAGAAGAGTAAATAAAAACTGCTTTTTCATATATTTCTATTCTAATCTAAAAAAGCAGTTAAGTGAATAAAATTTAATTTAATGTATCTACTGTTAAAGTATCTTTTCTTCCAATTTCAAGAATAATTGCTGAGATAATTTTACCAACATTAGCATATTCTTTAATACATCTAATTCTTTCTAAAGTAGTAACTTTATCTTTTAAAGGAGAAATAACTACTTTTAAACAAATAGAAGGAACATTGAATGTTTGACTAGCAATACTTACTCCTCCATAGATAGTATCAAAGACAAAATCTTTGCTATATCCTAAAATTATCTTATTATTTCTAATATCTTTCAATTGATCTATACTACTTAATTCTTTATTTAAAGATATAAAATTACCTTTTTTAACATTAGAAATAATAAATTTAGAAGAATAAGAGTTAATTAAGTTATTGAAATAACTATTTCCAGTAAATATTTGAGGATAAGAAGGAACTTGACCTATTTTTACTTTTTCAAATAAAGATACATCACAATCTCCTAAGAATAATGTTTCACTATAAACAATATCTCCATCTTTAAAGTCTTCTAGACATCTAACACTACCAACATTAATAACAGCAATAACATCGTACTTAGAAATTAAGTAAGTTGTTACAACACTACTCATATAGTTAGTAAATATATTGTAAGCAAGTACAACATTTTGACCATAAAGTTCACCAAAAACAATTTTAAAGTGATCTTTAAATGTTTCTTCTCTTCTTTTCTTTAATTGAGTATCAAAGTAAAGTATATCATCATAGACACTTCCAAGTATTAGAATCATAATGAAGCATCCTCCTTCTTTTCGAATTGATTATTTAATAAGAAAGCTTCGTATTCTTTCTTAGGAAGAGGTTTAGAATAATAGAATCCTTGAACTGCATCACATTTCATTTTCTTTAAAATCTCAACTTGTTTAACATCAGCAGCACCTTCTGCAATAACTTGAAGATTTAAAGCTTTACCAAATGAGATAATAGCTCTAACTATTTCTTTACTCTTATAATCATATGCAATTTCATCGATAAATGATTTATCAATTTTAATAATATCAATAGGGAGAATCTTCATTGATTTAATATTAGAAAATCCTAAACCAAAGTCATCAAGAAGAATCTTTAATCCCATATCTTTAAGTTTCTTTAAAATAGAAATAACTAAGAATGAATTAGCATGTGTTGTTTCTTCAGTAATTTCTATTTCAATTAAAAGAGGATTTACATCATATTTTGAGATAATTTGTTTAATATCATCTAAGAATGTAGGAGTATAAAATTCATAAATTGAAAAGTTAATACTAACTGGAAGAAGTCTTTTTCCTCTCTTCTTTTGATCTACTAAATCTTTACAAACTCTTTCTAAAACATAAAGATCAATTTCATGAATTAAACCTCTATTCTCAGCAAAATTGATAAATCTAATAGGTGAAATTAATCCTTTGTCTTTACTATTCCATCTAACTAAAGCCTCTGAACCAATAAATCTTTTTGTTTGAAGATGGAATTTTGGCATGTAATAAACAACAAATTCATTGTTTCTTAAAGCATTGACAATAGCATTAGCCATGTTTTCATCACTCTTTCCTTCAATCATTGAAGGTTCAAAAAACATTGCTTTTTCAAAGTTATATTCTCCTACTTTTCTTGCAACATTACTTCTATTAATTGTTTCTAAAAGTTCAATATTTTCTTCTACTTTACAAATACCAAAGTAGTTTTGAATAAAGATTCTCAAGTCTTTATCTTTAGAAATTGAATAAGATTTATATTCTACATCTTTAATAAGTTGAAGAAGTTCATCATTGTTACATCTAATATAAATAATAAAGCAATAGTTATCATAGCCAACTTTTGCTTTAAATTGTTTATATCTAGGAAGAATGAACAACTTTGTAAAATATAAAGCTAATTCTTTATTTAATATTTTTAATTCTTTAGATTGAAATATTTCATAGTTAACACTAGTTTTAATAGGAGAAAATGAAATAATGTATTCTTCTTTTTTGATATTGATAGATTTAGAAACTTTTTTAACAAACATCTCTAAATTATCAAAAGGAATTTTATCTCCAAATATAAATTCATTAGCTTTAGTATATTCTTTATATTCACTAATAGATTTAAATAAAGAGACACAAGAAAGAACAAAAAATACAAGTAAAATAGCATCACAAATAACAAAAATAGAAACAAGTAAGGAAGTAAAACCACTGACTTTAAAAATTAAATTTGAATATAAAATATTAAAAATAATTAAAAATAAACCAAATATACAAGTAAATATAATATTGACTACTTTCTTTTTATTCATCTTTATTCTCCTTTTTACTATTTAACATCTCATTTAATAATTCAGTTTTTAACTTTTCTATTTCTTCTTTGCTTAGATTATCTAATCTAGAAGTAGATGCTCTAGAACTACTATTAGTGTCTGTTACTTCTACCTTTTCTTTATCTTTTAAAGCTTTAACAATCGTATCAATTGATACGTAAATTAAATATCCTCCAGGAATTAAAAGAAGCAAGACTAAACCATAAGGTTCCATCATAAAGGTAAATACTTGACCAACAAAGTGAGAGCTACCAACAACTTTACCAATAACTTTGTCGCTAGTTACAATTTGATATTGATCAGTACAATCCATAGGAGCTTCTTCACTTCCACATTGTTTTGAAGAAGTGTTAATTCCATGTAACTTAAATGTATATAAAGTTTCTCCTTCACTAGGAGGAGTAACTTCTAAAACACGATGAGTAACAACTACTCCCCATGAATCGTAATAAAAAGTTAAATCGTCTCCTACTTTAACATCTTTAGCATCAACTTTTTCAATAAATATTGCTCCACCTACTTTATAGGTAGGTTCCATCGAATCAGTTAAAACAACTAAAGTAGAATGATTAAAGATCATTTTTACTCCATAGTTATCTTTACTTGTGAAGTTTCCAATCAAAAAGAAAACAAATACGACACCTAAAAGAGAGATAAAAACAATGCCAATTATATCGATGATACGTTTATACAAAGGTTTTTTGACTCTTTTAGTCTTTTCATCGTTTGTCTTAGTTATTGTTTCTTGTTTCTTTTCTTCTTTTTCCATATTTAATTATCTAAGTTTGTTTCTTCATTAACATCACTATTTAAAAGTTCGTTTTCTTCATTTTCTTTTAAATCAGTTGAAGCAACATTCTTAACAAAAGTTCTAGCTTTTTCAAGCTCATCTTGACGACGTTTTTCTTCCTCTTTTTGTTTTAAAAGAGCAAGTCTTTGTCTTTCTTTTTCTTCTTTAATCTTTAATTCTTTTTGTTCTTTTTCGAATTCAATTTGTTCTAATTTCTTACGTTTAAGTAATTCTTCTCTTCTAGCTTTATCTTTATCTATCTTACCTTTATTTAAATACTTACCGATATCGTATTTTCTTTCAAGTTTCTTAGGTTTTTTCTTTAAATCCTTAACTTTTCCTGTCTTATAATTTATGTAATCTTCATCAATACGAATAAACTCTGGGTCTGTTCCAAGAGGATAGAATGTAAAAATATCATCATCTATAGACTTCAATATACGAGTATTCTTCTTAACTTCTCTTTTCTTTAAAGGTATTTTAGCTTCACTTCCTTCTAAAGCTAAAACATTCATTAAAGCTAAGTTTTTATACTTCTCTTCGAGTTCTTTTTCAGGTTTATCAAATGTTTCTTTAATTAAGAAACTAACACCTAACTTATCATATGTTTCAATGAATCTATATAACTCATAACACTTTCTATAACGAGGGTTCTTTCTAATGATGTTTGTTTGAAGAATTGGACTTCTAACATTCTTTTCATTTTTAAACATCTTCATAAATTGAGATGAGTAGAAATATTTAACATATTTACGTATAAAAGAAATCTTCTTCATAAAGGTGGTTGATGCTACTTGTTTATCGTTAGTATTTTCACTTATCTTAGAAGAAATAACCTTAGATTCAATAGTATATTCAACACCATTTATAATAGATTTATTTTTTACATATAAAACTTCGTAGTCTCTTAAAGGAGAATATTTTTCAATATATTCATATCTTTTTTCTACAAATAAGACAAGTCTCCTAATTAATGTAGCAATAAACTTGTTTTCATATGTTAAATAGTTATCTTCGGTTTCGATATTTAAGATCTTGTTAGGAATAACATTACCTTGTTCATCGATCTCTTTAACAAATTGAGAGTGACTTGATAAATGTCTGATCGATTCACTGTTAGTTTTCTTAGCAAGTTCAATAGGAACAATATTAGAAACATTTTTAGTGTTAATTCGAGGATTTTTAATAATTTCATCTAAAGCAGGAATAGTATCTTCAATAATTCTAATCCAAGTTAAATCAAAATTAGTGTTTTCTGTTCTTTTAACACGCAAAAAAGAATTACTACCATTTTCTATTCCTGAATATATCTCCTTAGCTTCTTTGTTTTTCTTTTTTAAATTATTGACTCTCGTAGTCAATAATTTATTAACCTTCTTAAAACTAGAAGGACCTTCAATAGCTATTTTGATATTTCTCCTTTTAGTAGTTTTCTTCTTTTTTTCTACTCTTGTTTCTTCTAAATTTGTTTCTTTTTTCATCGTTATTGAGCCATCTTAATTAAGTTATCGATGTATTTATGTGCCATCTTAAATGATCCTTTACCAAATAAAGTATCTAATTTAGTATTTAATTGTTTTAATTCGTCTCTTAAGAAAGCAATATTTAAGGATTCAAATTTCTTTAAAATCTTATTAGTAAAGATAAAATCTAAACCATCTAAATCGGTTCCACCACATGCAACATATGTAGGAATAAAAATCTTTAATTGTTTTAAAATACGGTTACCAAAAGCAAGTTTGAACTTAGCAATGACAAAGTCATCAAGTTCAGCAAATTTTTCAAGTAATTTTTCACTAACTGGATAATTATCTTGAGCTTCTTTATATAATTTTTCTAATTGATCATAGTTTAAAGTAATGCTTTCTTGAACATCTGCTTCAAAAGGAATACCTTTGTTATCAAAGAATAATGAGATAGCACGGTCATAAACTTTATCAGAAATTGTAAATGTTGAGTCATCGTTGTTAGCTGTTCCAAAGAACATAACGTTTTGAGGAATCAAAATTTTACCATTTTTAACAAATTTAGGATCAGTATCAGAATATGAGTTAATTAACTCAATCTTCCATTCGTTGACATTAGGCATTTCCATGACGGAAAGGAATTCTGCAAAGTAGTACTCAATACGAGCAAGGTTCATTTCATCAAGAACAATTAAGTTAACATCTTTTCTATATATAGATGTATATAAAGCTTTTAAGAATTCGGTTTCGTTGAATTTTTTAGTAAATTCGTTATAGTAACCAATTAATTCACTTCTATCTTTCCATGAAGGTTGAACTGAACAAATATTAGCATCAAAGTTAAAGAATTTTCCCATAGCGTAAGGAAGAGAAGTTTTACCTGTACCAGAGATACCTTCTAAAATGATAAGTTTACTTGTTGCCATACCAGCAAAAAGTTGTCTAATGGTATCAATTGTGTAGTAAAGATGTAATTGACTAGCAGCGAAGTTTCTAAAAGATGTACAAAGCTCTTCTAATGTTAAGCCTTCAATATTAGCAATGTTGTTATCATATTCTTTATATTGATGATCAACATAAGTAAGTTTTGGGAATCTTGAATTAACTTCATCAATAACTTCTTTAGCTTCTTCTTTTTCTTTTTCAGTTGGTTTATAGCCAAGTTCACCAACCTTTAAAGCTAAGATCTTGTCTTTTTCTTTAATAGCATTGAATAATTCGTAGTTAAGTCTTTCAATTGTTTCTTCTAACTTTTCTTTACTAATTTCTTTTTTAACAAATCTAATATATTTTCTTAAACCTAAGAAAATTAAGAAAATTAAACCACCAAGAAAAGCAGCAAATAATAATATAAACAAAATAAAGAAAAACCAACCCCAAAAACCAAATCCATTTGAATAGTTAGCAAATAATTCGTTATAGTAGTTAACATTTCCAGGAACTTTATCCCAAGGAGAAGCAAAAACATCTTTAAAGAAAGTACCAAAATCTTTAAAGAACCTTTCTAACATTAATCTTAAATATTCAAAATATTCACTCATAACAAATTCTCCTTTGTAACTTTAAATTTAATAAAACTTGTAAATGCACCAAATTCACTTAATGTGATGTTATCTTTGTCCCATCCTTCAATATAAATATCAAGAACAAATCTTTTCTCTTTAAAAGCATCAAGTTTAATAAATTCTTCATTTGCCGTTACTTCACTTAAACTAACACTATCTTCGTATTTAACAATTAAACCATTATCAATACTAGAAGATAAATCTACACTATAACTATTTGCTTCATGTTTTGCATTAAACGTATTAAAATCATTAAGATTGTTTTCTACATTAACATATTCATAAACTATCTTTTCATCGTTATAATACTCTCCATAAAGAAACTCTTTTTTAGAGTTATCACTATCGATATAAGTATCATAATAATAGTCATTATTTAAATCTAATGTTCCAAAATAGCTAGTTACACTACTCTTTTTAGGATCAATAATATTGAATTTATAATCATCTACATCACTATTTAATAAGCTAATTCTTAAACTATTTTCAATGTTGTTTAAGTTGTTTAATATCTCTTCTTTACTTAAACCAACATAAGTTGAAGTTAAATTATTAGCTTTTAAAGTGTTAACATCTACATTAGCTTTTATATAAGATGAGGGATCTAAGCTAACAAAGACATTTCTATCACTTTTAAGGTAAAACTCTAATTCAAAATATCCTTTTAAAGCTTTTGAAGTCTTTTTATATGATGATTCGTTAACTTTATTTCCTTTAGTATATTTAGAATAAAATGTAGGAAATGAACTTAATTCATTTATCCAATAGGAAGAATACATACTAGAAACAGGTTCAAATTCTTTAACAATATATTTACTTAAAGCTGAACTAGGTATTTCATCTTTATAAAAAATGATGTCACCACTATCATTTTTTATACCCATCTCTAAGCTAGGTTCACTAGCTAAAGATACTTTCATATTATCGATAGTTAAGTTATTACCTGTAGCATACCAAGCTAAAGATATACTTACACTAGATAACAATAATATAGAAGTAATACTCAAAAGAGGAATAATAATTTTAGAATACTTATTATTCATTTATTTCAAACTCCATATTTAAACTAAATAAATGGTTCATTTCTTTATCAATAAATGATAAATCCCAACCTTCAAGGTAAATATCTAAAGATAAATAAGCTAAATGAGAAGTATCATCAATAGTTGTTACAATTTTCTTATTTGAAATAACTGTATCGTAACCTAAATAAGAAGAAGTGGCAAAAACAGTTTCTTCTTCATCAAGAGCATATACACCATTCTTATGATTTGATGTAAATGTATTTCCATCAAATTCAGCTTCATCTAGTCCATCACTTGTTACACTACTTTTATATTTAATATTACTAGCTTCACCATAGATAGTTTCTTTATTTGTAAAAGTATTGTAATCGTAAAGTCCATCTCTATTTAAATCTAATAATCCTCCAACAACATCATTTCCATCACTTAATTTTGATGGATTAAAGATGAAGTTATTAGAATCATTTTCAAAATGGATTCTAATAGAGTTTTTAATATCACCTACTGAATCAAGTTCAATATTAGTTAAATAGATAGATCCATTACTCATTGATGTGACGTTATCTCCACTAACCTTACTAGCTTTAAACACCAAGTCAAAATGAGAATAATTCTTTTTTAAAGCTAATATTGGTCTAGAGAAACTGTCGATGTAGTTTTCATTGTGATATGGAGCTCTTTTTAAAGAGAAGTCATTTCCATCAAATGCTCCACTTGTAACACCATTAACTTCATTTGTAGCATATCCGTTTAAGGTAGAGTAATATGAAGCTATTTCTTTACTAATTCCACCCTTACACCAATAGATATCATCGTTATTTTCATCTTTTACCATATTAAAAGACTCATATTCAGGAAGTTCTACTTCACTTTTTAATCCAATATCAAAAAGCATTGTATTTCCAATACTAGTACCATCATATTTAAGATATACGTTACTTGAATATTGATACCAGGCAAAAGTAGCACCAATACTACTAACTACCAAAATACAAATAACAATAGATAACAAAGGTAAAAATAGTTCTTTATTCTTCATTAACTGCCTCAAACGCTTCAATATTAATAGCTAATTTGAGATAAGTTTCATCAGGAATTGTTCCAACACATTCTTCATCATTTCCTTCGAGGTAAAGTAGGATGGTATAGCGTGTAACATCTCCAATATTAAAATGGTTTCTTGAATTAGAAAGGATGATTGTTTCATCTTCAAAGTTTGTAGCAAAACCTGCTTCATCACAAAAATCACCAACATTTTTGTTGATACAAGTATTGTAAAAAGGTTCTACACTTCCACTTTCAAAGTGAGGTGTAATACCTTCTTTAGCATATGTAACATAGTTATGTTCATCAAGATTAGAGTTTTCATAAAATCTAACACGTAAAATATCATCTAAAGAATAGTTTACGTTTGTTGGTCTTTTGTTATCTACAATTGAAAACTTAAAGTTATATGAAGCATTGATATCACCTACATTCTTTAAATAAAAAGTATATTTAAAGAAGTATAATGATACATCTTCATTTGTATTAGGATTAGTTAATTTTCCAATGTTTCCATTACTTGATGGATCATCAAGTACACTACCTTCAAATGTATTTAAACGTGAGTACGTATAAATTGAATATGGAGGTAGTTTGTCTAAAGATATAAAAGTAGTTGATTCTTTAAAATCAATATCTGTAGACATAGCTAGTTTAACATCGTTATTTTTTAATCCTATTGTAAAATGACCAATATCTCTACCCATGAAAGATACTAACATAAAAGGAATTAATAAAACTCCTGTTATTAAAGTTACAATGGATGCTACTTTCTTTCTTCTTTTCTTTTTTAAGTAATTTAAATCAACCATTAATAAAACCTATCTAAACAATAAATAATGAATATTAAAAATAATTCATTAAATATATGCATGTATTATGTATGTCCTAAGATAAGAGAAAATAAAAATGCCAATCGCCTATCAAATCAATTGGGTTTTATTTTACTTTACCCACAAGGCAACTGGCTAACTTACTAGTCCCTATAGTTTTGCGTCACTAAATCCCTTTAGTTTTGCTTTTTACGATAAAATTATAAATAAGTTTATAAAAAAAGACAATAAAAAATTGGTTCCAGTGAACCAATTTTAATATTTATTCCTTTTTTTCTTGATTAGCAAGAAGATCTTTCATTAATTCTTGCTTTAATTTTTCTTTTTCTTCATCAGTTAATTCACTTAATTTAGCTTCTTTAGGTTTATTAACTTTCTTTACATACCATACTAATATAGCAATGTTAGCGAATAATAATAAGAACAATGGAAGAACTATAGCTACTAAGAATACTGTTGGATTCTTTTGGAAGAATTGAATCATTCCTTCTTTTCCAGTAATACTACCTATATCTTCTGGCATTGTAGCTAACATAATAATTGATATAACAAATAAAGCTATTGTCAAAGCAATATCTAAACAAAATAGAGCAATAAACAATATCTTTTTAGCTTTTGTACTAAGTTTCATATTTTATTCTCCTAACAAAAATACTACTAGATTTTTGGGTTCTAGTAGTATTTTATGTTATTTTCTTAAAATATTAAAGAATTTTTAATAATAT
>JAEDIE010000008.1 GCA_016296775.1 Bacilli bacterium
TTTTTAATAATAACAAAATAAAGGTACAAACCAATTAAAACAAATTGAATTATCAACAATATGAAGACTGTTATGGTTATGCTACAAAATTCAGGATAAAAAAATGACTCAAAAAAATCTAGATCATTGTATGGAAGGTAGAGAGTGAATACAAAGGCGACTACCCAAAAAACAAAAGAAACTAAAGCACCAACAATATCATATATTCTAAAAAAGATCTTTTTTAATAAAGAATATGTACTTGTGTTGGTTTCAGATTCAGCCATTTGTTTCAATAAAACTTTCTTTTGATCTGCAAATTCTTGTTCCGTAAGCATGCCCTCATCGCATAGCAACTTGATGTCCCTTAATTTTTGCGTAATTTGGTCATTGCTATATGTTTGTGCATCTAACGATTCGTTAGCCTCGGTAGCAGAATCAGTAACTGCAGCAACACTCTGCGTTAAATTATATTGGTCAGCTGAAGGCTCAAGGTTTGCATACAGCCTTGGGATGATGACAGTGCCGATTAATGCATCATCCCATTGATAAAATTTAGTAAATCATCTTTTTTTGCTTGAAATTCTTCCTCGGTGAGAATTCCACTATCGTATAAGTCTTTATATTGTTTAAGCAAAGTAATGGTTTTGTTTTGGTATTCCAAATATTCATCTGCAGTAATAGTTCCTTTTCCTTGCATGGATTGATTAGGAGCAGGTGTAGACGTTTCTAATGTGGGAGTTTGCCCTGAATGGCTTTTTTGATATTCTTCCACAGCCATTTCAATTTCACAGGCACAAGCATTCGCCACCTGTGCTGCAAATAGTTTTCCTTTTACTTCAATAGTATTGTCCCCAATAATGATGGTTGAAGGCATCATCGGCATGCCGACTTTCAAAACATCGCCGTTATCTTTTAGAATCCCACATTTGCCTGAAAGGGCTTTTTTACATAAAACAATCGCTTCTTTCTTATCAAAATTATAATTAATAATCTTGCTCATAGGTTTCTCCTTTGGATTAAATATTATTTAAATTATACCATTCCGCAATTATTAAAAAAGATTTAATTGCATTTTCTATAAAAAAGACCCTTTAAAATAACGCGTGAGTAGTCACCACTTTTAAGTGTACAGTTTATTGAGGTGGAACAGTCTTACCAAGTCAATTTCTTGATAAATATAAACGTAAAAAACGCAAATAAAATGGTCACGTTATTGTGGATTTTCTTATAAAACGATAAAGCAAATTCCTAGTCAATAAAAAAGAGCACCGAAGTGCTCATCATTTACTATCTATATTTTTTTCTTGCGTTTTCGCTTTTGATCTTTCTTTTTAAATTTTTCTTTAAATAGAATTCTCTTTTACGACATTCTTGGATGGTTCCAGCTTTGTTGACTTGTCTTTTAAATCTTCTTAAAGCTTCATCTAATGTTTCGCCTTCTCTTACTACTACTTTTGACATTTCTCTTACCACCTTTCCAAGCCTTATTATATTAACAAATGGTTATTAGTGATTCAAGAAATAATTGATTAAAAATGTTTAATTTATTAAATTTATTTAAGTAAAACAAAAACTTCGTAGTTTTCTTACGAAGTTTTTGAAATTATTTAATTTTTAATTAGGCAGCTGGGGTGAATGTGTAAATGACACTTGAAGAACCAACTCTACCTTTGAATGTACCATTAGCTTGTTTTGAAATGGTAATTTCATCACCATCACTTGTTAAGATAACAAATTTTTCACTTGGATCTGTAATATATTCGATAATATCGAATGTGCAATATTCTGATCCACCTTCATAGTATACACCATGACCACTTGCATCAATTTCCATTCTACAAGCGGTATCATCACTATCAACACCTTCAAATACACCAGCGTAGATACAAGCTGTTTTCTTTGTGAATGTGTAGTTACTAACTGAATATTCACCAATTCTTCCTTTGTATGTTACACCATCACTATTTAAAGTAATTGTCTTGGTAACTTCTTCACCATAATCATCAAATGTAACAGTGAGTGAATTTGGATAATCAAATTCTGTGACTGTTAAATCATATAATTTGACACCACTTTCTTGATATTCACCAGTCTTATCTTCATTAATAATGATTGTACAAGCAGAATCTTCTCCGTCAGTTCCGCTGAATGTTCCAGCAAATGGGAAGACATATTTTTCAAATGTATAAGATTTAGATTTTCCTTCACCAAATTTTCCTTTATATGTTCCATCAGATTGTAATGTGATTGTATTAAGCACACCTTCTGAAGTTTCGATTTCGAATGAATTTGGGAAATCTGAAGTATCAGTTACTGTAAATGTTTGTACATAACCATCTTCATTTGTTTCACCATTACCTTCTTCATCAATTGTAGCAACCCAGGTTACATCAGCTTCAGATTCTGAATCATAGAATGTAGCGGTAAATGTACCAGCAGCTGGACAAGCTGTTGCAACTGGTTCAACATAAGCGTTTCCGTTAAGCCAGAATGTTGCTTCTTCATATCCACTATATGAATCATATGTAGTTGTAATAAATGTATATTCGTTTCCATCAGGTTTTGTTTCACTAACAAATGTACAATTTTCAAATGTAAGATGTTCATTTTCAATTAAGTAACCACTTGTTACAGTAGGATCATAAGGTAAATGTTGTCCAAGTTCATATCTTTGCATAGCATATTCAACACCATCGATTGAATATAATCCATAACCATCAAATTCGATAGATACAGTTTGAACTTCGTTATCATAATCAATATATTCACCAGTATATGTTCCTTTAAAAGGAGAAATTGAAACTGGAGTATCAATATAAGAAACTGTGAAGTTTGTATATTTTCCTACAGTTGCAGTAATTTCTTTCTTATTTGAAAATGAATGTGTAACACTTGTTCCATAAATTACATCAAAGTTATGTAATGAGAATGTTTTATTTGTTACATCTTTTGGAGTAACTGTAATTTTATCTCCATAATAATATAAATCTTTAACTGGTGAGATATTGACAGCACCATTTTCTAATAATTCTCTTGTGTAAACCCATTTAGCAGTTAATGTTAAATCACTACAAATTGGAGTGTAATTGAAGAATTGACCATCATTTACAGTTGTTCCAGTGAACCATCCAGCAAAATATGAAGCATTTGCATTTGTTGGAATTGGAAGTACAATAGCTGTTCCATAATCTACAGTCATCGATGTGGTATAGCCTTCTGGTAAAGTTCCGCCATTTAATACAAATGTAACTGTGCATTTTTCATTAGCATGAGCTGCATCTTGTCCATCTTCACCTTTTTCTCCTTGTGGGCCTTGAGGACCAGTTTCACCAGTGTCACCTTTATCACCTTTATCTCCTTTAGGACCTTGTGGACCAGTTGCACCAGTATCACCTTTGTCACCTTTGTCACCTTGAGGACCAGTTGCACCGGTATCACCTTTATCACCAGTGTCTCCTTTATCTCCCTTGTCGCCTTTATCGCCTTTTTCACCACTTGCTGAAACACCAGTATCGGTTTCACCAATAAACCAGTTTCCATTTGCACCAATATAAGGAGTTAAACCATCCTTACCATCTTCTCCGTCTTCACCCTTAATAAGAGCAAGCCATTCATCATAACTTAAAACATTTTCACCATTTTCTTCGGCTTCTTGAGCATATAAGTTATAAATTGAAACGATAGAAGGATCTCTTGTATCAACTGTTTCTTTACTACAACTTGCTAAGGATCCAACTAAAGCAACGCTAGATAATAAACTTAAAGCTAAAACTAATTTTGTTTTTTTCATATATTTCCCCCTTTATCTTTAACTTATTTTTAAAGTACCTGCTACATAATACATGGCATATGTACCATCATCCAATTTATATCTTAAATAATATTGGAAATTAATAGTTATGGATGTATTAGTTAATGTTAGATAAAAATTGACTGGATTAATATCTACATTATTATCAAACTTAAATACGTTCTTGAAATATTCATCATATTTCTCACTATCAAGAATATAATTGTTGTTGCTATCTACAAAGAAATCATCTCTTGAAAAAGCACTAAAATCAATAGCATTACAAGGAACAACTTTAATTGAGTGACTCTTTTCACCTTCATTATAGTTAGCATATAAATCACCTTTTAAACCATATTCGAAATAAAATTGATCTTCACAATTAATATTTGAAATTCCATTTTTACCATAGAAATATGCATCACAATATGTTCTATCAGAGAAGCAATTTACTTTAACTTTTGAATCAATGTAATAACCTGAAGCAATAAATTTTTCAACTAATGTTTCAAAATTATTATTATCTAAGAAAGTAACATCAACATTAGGAACTTCAACATTACAAGTGTCAAATTCTACGTTAATTGTACCTTCAACTTCACCAACATATTCATTGTTTTCATCGTAATAATCATAAACATAAGATATACGGATAATTCGTTCATCTTTAACAAATAAAGATAAACCAGTGACTGTTGAATATCTACTATTTTGAGATGAAATAACTAATTCTTTACCAACAAGCTTTAAATAGTTGTTTGGTAATTTAAATACATCAACTACTTCACCATTAATTGTTTTATTATTAGTAAACTTGAAGTATTTAAGATGCTCTTTATAACTATTCATTACACCTACATAATTATATTGACCATTTTGATAATATGAATTTTCATAAAAATCATCAAAAGCATAATAGTTATAATATTTTTCTTGTCCAAAGTAATAGTAATCATATAATGTTGCAAATCTATAAATAGGAGCATCATTTTCATCATAATCAACAATTACATTGCAACTAGCTTCTTGTTTAACTTTATTTGAATCAACATATTCATTAAAAAACATTGAAGTTTTTTCATTTCCATCTTCTTTTGAATAGTTAACTTCGTTACCTAAGTCATCGTAACAACTATATTTTTCTTTATATATATAGTTTTTAGTATTCATAGCTGCATATAACTTAGTTAATCTATCATCTAAAACTAATTCTTCATTTGGATCGCTTGGAACAACAATTTTAGTTGAATTAATATCGCTAAATGTTCCATTACCAATAACATGATATGAAGTAGTTACACCTTTAACAGTATAATCCATATTGAAGTCATAAGTTGCTTTATAGAAATCACCTTTTTCATCAAGATAGAATCTTAAATCATTATATTGATAAGAATAAGTAGTACCATCACTAGCAACATAATTTCCAATAATTCCATGAATGAATGAACTACAGGCATAATCTAAATATGTATAGCTATTTGGATTATATTTTGTTGGTTTTTCTCTACTTGGAGTGTAATAGTTTCCGTTATCATCTTCTTTTTCTTCAAATACTTTAATACCATATTTTCCACCAAGAGATTCAATATGAGAAACGCTATCATCTAATATATCCATATCATATGAAGCATAATCAGTATAATCTTCATAATAGTAGATACATGTTTCGTAGGTTGAAGCGCCTCTTTTACCATTAAATAAATCTTTATAAACAGTATAAGTATAATCATCAGTGTAACATTCTGCATCAAATGAATAGAAATAATATCTAAATGAATCATTATCTACTTGTTCAATAAATTCTTTAGAGAATTCGTTACCTTTACTATCAATAACATTTATTGTTTCTTTATATGTATAATTTTCCTTTGTTTTTTCTTGAGCCTTTACTAATTTTTCATCAGCGATTAAAGTATCTTCGTGATAAATTGGAAGATCTGGAAGGACGACATTTGTTGTTTTAACTTCTTTAAATTGACCAGTTACAACATTATCAGCATTATATGGGAAACTATTTCCTGTTCTTGCTTCAAAATGGACAGCCATCTTATATTGATCTAAATGACCATCTTTAACAGAAAAAGCAACGTATTCATAAGTTTGAAGAAGATATTGATAGGATCCATAATACCCACATAATCTACTAGCTTCCTCACTTGTTAAGAATTCGTTATTCATGTAATAAAAATTATCTTCTTGATTAAGTGTGAAATGATCAGGATTAATATAACTAATCATTTGAGTGGTAAAGACATCTTGATTAGAAGAAGTATAAGACATATCATCCCAAACGCTATCTTCACCTCTATTTTTAAATCTACAAATGATTTTATCTTCGTCATTTCTATAATAAACAGATTGATTCCAATATTCTTCCTTATCTTTATACTCTAAGAAAACATCATTAGAAGTTGTAAATATAGTGTTATATACAATCAACATTCTTTGTTGTTTTTCATTATACTTTAATTTTTTATAAGTAAAGTGAGATTGAGTAGCATCTAAATTATCAATTTGATGATCAATACTTTCATAACTATAGTTATTTTTGGTATTATCAACTGCTTCTTTAAAACTAACTACCTTATCAGTATCATCTTTGTTATCATCTTTATTATTATCATCTTTAATATCTGGATTATCAGGTTTTGTAGTATCACTACAAGAAAATAAGGATATAAATGGCAATAATAAGAGTACTAACTTTTTATAGTTCATAAAAATTCTCCTTCGATAATTTTAAAGATATTTTCATTTCTTGAAAATAAAAATAAATAAACTTAACAAAATCTTAATATTTCATATTCATGTTGTTAGAAAAATTAATATTTATATATATTTCTAAATTATTTTACTTAAAAATGAAAATTTATTTTTATATTCAAGTTTCTATTTCAAAATAATTTCCTTGTTGTTACTTTTATATGAAGCAAGAATAAATTTAATTGATTTACTGGCTTCATTTCCATCTATTTCAAATTTTACATTATTCATTATTGAGTTATAAAAATTTTTAATTAAACTATCATGACCATGACCATAACATTCTTTACCAAAGTATGAAGTATTCTTATTTAAATCAACTTTAATTCCATTAATAAAAACTTCATTATTAAATAATAAAATATATTCATCTTCAGTTTTTATACTTATATAAATTGGGAAATCTTTTTTAGATAGAATTGTAGAATAAATATTAAAATTAGCTTTTCCTTTACTAGTTATAAAAGCACTATCTTCAACTTCTATACCTTTATCTGTTAAGTTATTAAAACACCTTGCTTTTAAACTATTAGGATAACCACATAAATAAATCATTAAATCAATCGTATGTATTGCTTGAGTAAATAAAACTCCTCCACCACTTGTTTTATAATATTTTCTCCAACAACCTTGATTGTAGTAAGTTAAATCTCTTGACCAAAATAATATAGCATTTGCATTAATTATTTTCTTATTTTTTAAATATTCTTTTAAAAATATTACACTTTCGTTATATCTATTTTGAAAACAAACTCCTAATTTTGCTTTAGATTTTTGTTCTTCTTTTAAAATATTTTCTAATTCAACTAAAGATATACATAAAGGTTTTTCAACTAAACAATTAATGTTATTTCTTAAAGAATTAATGACCATATCAAAATGTAAATAATGAGGTGTACAAATATGAATTACATCTAAATTTTCTTTTTCAATCATTTCTAAATATGAAGTGTAGAGGCTACACTTTAAATTATATTTTTCTTTTAACTTTTTAACCTTACTTAAATCAATATCGCATAAAGTTACTACATTTTCTTTATTATTTAAAAGAATGTCTAAATGTACTTTTCCAATTACACCTAAACCTACTATTCCAACTCTTAACATATTATTCAAACCTAGGCATTTTTAAATCTTTATTTTTTGAATTTTTACAGTGTTTTCTCAACTCTTTTATATAAAGTTCTTCATCAACTGGTATGCTAATTCTTTTAGAATTTAACCATCCAGATAGTTCAATAGCATTCATTAATTCAACACCTTTTATACCTTCTTTTCCATCAACAAATAATGGCTCTTCATTTAATAAATAAGATGTAAAATTATTAATAATTCCTTTATGTTGTTCATTTTTTTTATCAGTTTCTATTTCAATAATTTCAACTTCTGGTTTAGCAAAAGATTCATTTGAATTTAATAAGAACTCCTGACTATCTATTAAATTTTTATAAAATATTAACTTATCATTTTCACAAATTAATTTTCCTTTTGTACCAGAAATTTCTAATCTATTTGTTCCTGGGGCTTCTCCAGTTGTTGTAATAAATACACCTGTAGCATTGTTATCATATTCTAAGAAAGCAGTAACTTCATCTTCGACTTCAATATCATGATATTTACCAAATTGAACAAAAGAAGTAACAAATGATGGGGTTTTATCTAAAACCCATTGAATTAAATCCAATTGATGAGGACATTGATTAATTAAAACTCCTCCACCTTCTCCTCTATAAGTAGCTCTCCATTTTCCAGTATCATAATAATGTTTAGTTCTAAACCAATCTGTAATAATCCAAGTTACTCTGACAAATTCTCCAATATCACCATTTTTAATCATTTCTTTCATTTTTCTATATACACAATTAGTTCTTTGATTAAACATCATTGTAAACTTAGCATCTGATTTTGCAGCAATTTCATTCATAATTCTAACTTGTTTTGTATAAACTCCAGCAGGTTTATCTAAAATAACATTAACATTATGAGTTAAAGCATACTTAGCAATTTCAGGATGGATATAATGAGGTGTTTCAATTAAAATTGCATCGCAAAGTTTACTATCAATTAACTCCTTGTAATCTAAAAAATAGCAGACATTTAAATGTGTTTTTGATTTCATTAAGTCAATTTTTGCTTGATCTATATCACACATCGCAACTAAATCGCTATTTTTAATCAAGCCTTTTTCAAAAAGATTTAAAGCATAATTCGTACCTTGATTACCTAAGCCAATAATTCCATATTTAATTCTTTTTGAGCTATTTTCCTTTTCAAAATAACCTTCTTTTTCTTTAAATCCACACTTACATAAAAGATTCTTTAAGTGATTTGAAGCAACATCAAAAGCTTCTTCATTACTTGAAAAAATATATTTATTTTTAAGTTCAGAATTGTCAATATTGTTATATCCTTCAAATATCTTTAAGTGTGGTTCTAATGAAAAAACAATATCTCTATCTAATAAATTAATAATTCTTTCAATATTTCCGTCCCCTTCTCCAGCAGGAACAATTTCTCCACTATCTTTTTTAACATCTTTAATATGGAAGTAATCAACTTTATTAATTAAAGAATCAATTGTTAAAAAAGATTCTTCACCTACTTGAATAAAATTAGCTGGATCATAAATTACTTTTATCCCTTTAACATTATTAATAATTTCTTCTACTCTACTTAAAACATCTCCATAAATATCTTTTTCATTTTCATGGAATAACTCAATATTTTCTTTTTTAGCAAGATTAACAAGTTCATTTAAGTATGTAAATACCATATCTTTTTTATCATAGGCTTTAAAAAAGCTGAAAATTCTAATTCTAGACGTATTAAAAATTTTTGCTATTTCTAATAAATGTAAGAATTTAGTTTTATATTCATTAAAATCACAATCTATATCAACTTTACCTATTGGTGATCCTAAAGAATAGACATTAATTCCGTTTTCCTTATATATTTCATAATACTTTTTAGCTTCTTCTATACTAAAATCTAAAACATTTTTACCATCAATACTTCTTAATTCAATATTGTTAATATTATTCTTTTTTAAAACTTCAATTTGTTTATAAATATTAGGACTTGCTTCATCAATGAAAGCTGAAAGTGTAATTTTCATGACTGACCCCTTTAAACATAAATATGTATTTGATAATATAATTTTAGCATTATATTAAATATTCTAAAGTGAATATCTTAAGAATAATATGACAAATTAGCATTATTTTAATTTTATGGAACTAATATATACAAGACACAACAAAAACAAAAAATGTAATAAAATTAATCAAGGATTAATTAGCTTTAATGAACTAACTTTTATATTAAAGGGAACTGTTACGTATAAAATCAATAACAGTTTAATAACTTTAAACGAAGGTGATGCTATATTTATTAAACAAAATAATTTAAGAGAAAGAGTTGAAAGTAAAGAAAATGTTGATTATATAAGTTTTAATTATATAAATGATGATTCTTTTAACTTTCCTATTAAAATAGATAATATATTATCTAATGAAATATTATCTTTAATTAGATCATTTGAAGAAATCTATTCAAATAAATATATAAATAAAAGTAAGCAATTAAGCTTACTTTTAGAATGTATATTAATTCAAATGAGAGAACAAATTGATACTAAGAATATTAATCCTTTAGTAATGAAAATAATTATTTTCCTAAAAGAAAATCTAAAAAATAATCTTACTTTAGAAACTATTGGAAAGCTAACAAACTTCTCTCCTATTTATTGCGATAGTGTTTTTAAAAAAGAAACAGGAAAAAGTATAATAAGTTATTTTTTAGATTTAAAGATTAATAAAGCAAAGGAATTAATATTAGAATCTTCTTTATCATTAAAGGAAATATCTACATATCTTTCCTTTAATGATTACAATTATTTCTCTAGATTATTTAAATCAAGAGTAGGATATTCTCCTTTACAATATAAGAAAATTTACAACAAGGAATAACTAATCTTTTTTCTTTTTGCCATATTTTTTATAATAGGCTTTTAATATTTTGGATGTTTTATTTTTCTTTGAAAAACTACATCCATAGCAAGGATTAGATTTATATTTAACTATTAAGAATATGGTTAAACCAATAAATACACCCAATACTACAATTAGGACGATGATATCAGTAAGACTCATTATTCACAACATCCTTTCTTTTTATTTTTGACCTTATGTTTATTCTTGTTAACTTTTTTTTATAATTAAAGGAAAAATAAATTTAAAAAAAACAATTAACAATATAACTAAGATCGAAATAATTAAAACAATAATATCTGTACTATTCATATTTAAAATACTCCTGCAACAGTTAATATACCACCAACGATACCAATTAATGTAGCTATGCACCAAGCAAATGCTGTTTCAATACCAATAGCTTTAAACATTTCTTTAGCACTACCTAACTCTCTTCTCATTGCACCAATTGCACCAAAGCAAGGAGCGCTGAATAAGTTAAATGTCATTAAGGCAAATGCAGTAACTGGATTTAAATATGAGAATACACTACTTGTAAATATGTCACCTTCATCAGCAACTTTTGCAATAACTTGCATTGAAGAGATTACTTGTTCTTTAGCAACTAAACCTTGGATTGCACTAACACTAACTCCCCAAATATCGTTATAGCTATGACCAATACCAACCATTGGATAGAAAATCCAACTTAATCCTCTACCAATATAAGCTAAGAATGATTGTTCGATAAAGTAATTTACACCATCAACATAATGGAAATCATAAGTAAATGATCCTAAGAACCAGACAACGATTGATGAAAGAAGAATAATTGTACCAGCTCTTTTAACAAATTCTAATGTTTTATCAAATGTATCTTTTGCAACATATCTTGCACTTGGTACATGATATTCTGGAAGTTCAATTAAGTATGAGGTTGATTTATTTTTAACAATAAATTTATTCATAAACCATCCAACAAGGATAATTATCCCAATTGAGAAGAAATACATTAATATGGTAACTAATAAACTATAAGGTCCAAAGAATCCACCACAAATACATGCAATAATTGGAAGTTTAGCATTACATGGAATAAATGGAGTTAATGTAATAGTTAACTTCTTTTCTTTATCATCTTCAACAGTTCTACTAGACATAACAGCAGGGACACTACATCCAATACCAACAATAAATGGAATTAATGACTTTCCGCTTAAACCTATTTTTCTAAAGAAATTATCAAATAAGAAAGTGATTCTAGACATATATCCACTTGTCTCTATTAAGCTTAAGAGTAAAAATAAGATAACTAATTGAGGAATAAAGTTACAAACAGCACCTACACCCCCTACAATACCATCAGCAATTAAACTAACAGCCCAATCGCTTCCGCCATTACTTTCAATTAAACCACCTAACATTGGTCCAATACCTTCAAAATTAGAAGGAATGGCTCCAATTTCTATACCAAACATTTCAATTGGTATACTTCCATCACATCCATTAAAGAATGTATCGACTAAATTAACAGTTAATCCACCAATGATACCTACGCTTAAAGTGAATATGATAATCATTATTAAGATAAAAATAGGAATAGAAGCATATTTATTTAAAATAACTTTATCGATTTTCTCAGTAATAGATTTTTTATTTGATTTAGTAACAACTTGATCTCTAATTTTTTCGATATATTTATATCTTTCAGAAGCAATTAATTCTTCAGTATCGTCATTATATTTAGCTTCAATAGCTTTAATTTCTAAATCAACATTAAGTTTTAATTTAATTTCTTCTTTTAAATCATTATATCTAACATCATTTTCAAGAAGTTTAACTGCAACAAATCTTTTTTCTCCAACTGATGAAGGTAAAACACTAATAGTTTTTTCAATATAATCTTCAATATCTTTTGAATAAATTTTTGAATGGATATTTGACTTGTATTCTCTATTTTTAATGGCATTTACAAGTTCCTTAATACCTGTATTCTTTAAAGCACTAATAGAATAGCAGCTAGTAGAAAGAAGATTTTCAAGTTTTTTAATATCAATTTTATATCCTCTCTTCTTTAATATATCTTCCATATTTAATACGACAACAACATCAATTCCTAATTCTAATAATTGAGTTGTAAGGTATAAACTTCTTTCGATAGATGTTGAATCTATGATATTAATAATTAAATCTGGTTTTTCTTCAATAACAAATCTTCTAGAAATTTCTTCTTCACTTGTATAAGGAGATAATGAATAAATTCCTGGAAGGTCAATTATTTCAATGTCAGTACCTTTAATAATACCTTCTTTTCTTTCAATGGTTACACCAGCCCAATTACCAACTTTTTGATTTAAACCTGTTAAATCATTAAATAATAACGATTTACCACTATTTTGATTTCCAACTAATGCACATTTCATTATTTAATAACCTCACATTCTATATTTTCTAATTCGTGTTTTCTTATACAAAGTTCATATCCTCTTAATCTAATATTAAATGGATCATGAAGAGGGGAAACTTTAACTATTTCGATTTCAACACCTTTAGTAATACCCATATCAAGAAGTCTTCTTCTTAATGGTTTATTATCAAAGTCAAATTTAATAACTTTTCCAACTTGACCAATCTTTAAATGTGATAAAGGACATTTTTCACCAACCACATGAACGTAATTATATTCTTCTTTTTTTGCCTCTTTTTTAAGCTTTCTTTCTTCTTTAGTCATGTTTTGCCCTCCCTACTAAAATGTTAACCTTAGTTAACAAAATAATTATAGGCAGTTTGTTAACCTTAGTCAACAAATTTATTAAATATTTAAAAAAATATTTTTTTGATTTACAATTAATGTATGGAAAAAATATTAACTGAGAGCGTTGAAGACTATTTAGAGTTTTTATATGTTAAAGAATTAGAAGGTGAAACGATTGTAAAATCATTAGAAATGGCTTCTTATTTTTCTTTTTCACGTAGTGCAATTACTAAAGCTACAGACAAATTAAATGAACTTGGTTATATTTTTAAAGAAAAATATGGAAAAATTTCTCTTACTGAAAAAGGAAGAGAAATCGGTAAAAAAACATACGATAGGCATACTATTTTAAAAACATTTTTATTAAAACTTGGAGTAAGCGAATCTACTTCAGAGTTAGATTGTTGTAAAATCGAGCATGTAATTAGCGAAGAAACATTCGAAAAAATAAAAGAATATTTATCTAAATAATTATTTCTTCAAAGGATCTTTATTAACGCTCTTCCCAACTTTTCTTGTAATGCATCTTGGGAAAAATCTTGTTAAGAAAGCTCCAAATTTGACAAAAGCCCCACAATGAACGAGGGTTCTTTTTCTTTTTAGAGCGTTATATCCAATTTTTGCTACTCTTGAAGCTTTCATAACTGGTAAAGTTTTGAACATATTAGAATCTTGTAAAGCAGCTTTTTCTTCAAATTCAGTTTTTGTAGGACCTGGACAAATGCAACTTACAACAACATTGCATTGTTTTAATTCTTCTTTTAAAGCTTCTGAAAAAGATAAGACATAAGCTTTGGAAGCATAATAAGTTGAAGCAAAGGCTCCGCTCATATAAGCAGCAATTGAAGCAACATTTAATATTTGTCCTTCTTTATTTATAGACATTTCTTTACCAAATACATAAGACATTTTTGTTAAACAACTAATATTAAGATCAATTAAAGCTTGTTGTTTATTATAATCGCTATTAACAAAATTTGAGTGATATCCAAAACCTGCATTATTAATTAATGTATGAATTACTATATTTTTTTCTTTTAGCTCTTTAAATAACTTATCAATATTATCTAAATTTGTTAAATCATAAGATAAAATAATAACATCTACCTTATATTTTTTATTAATCTCTTCTTTTATTTCTTCTAATTTTTCTTTTCTTCTAGCAACAAGTACTAAATCATAATTATTTTTAGCAAAAATAGTAGCAAATTCTTTTCCAATTCCACTACTAGCACCAGTAATTAAACAATATTTACTCATTTTTTCTCCTTCATCAATAAGAAATTTAAAACTATTAAAACGATTATCGAACTAAATAAAATTAATAAAATTAATCTTTCTCTTATTGTATCATCAACATAATTAATAATTAAGGCAGTTATAACTACTCCTAAAGCAAAAGCAAGCAATATACCTAAATATATAAAAGCCTTTTTGATCTTTGATTTATCTTTTTCTTTTATTCCGTCAATGAAGCTTTCACCCATTAACTTAGTATCATTTGTAATCATTGTTGAAGCAAAATTGATATCTCCAACTTTTGAAAAACTAACTAATAATAATGAACCAGTAAGTGAAATACAAATAGAATCTACTACGTTATTTACATTAAAAATTGATGAAGAATCAAATTCTAAGAATATTAACGGTATTAATAATAAACCTAATAATAATGAATTAATAAATGATTTATCTAATAACGATCTATTAAATACAAAAGTATTTAGTACTTTAAATAAGATTACACCTAAGACAAAAACAAGAAAAATCATTAAACTATATAATCCAAGTTCAATATTTCCGTTTATCAATTCAACAAAAACTTTAATAAAATTACCAGTTTGAATTAAGCAAAATGTATTAAAGTTTTCCTTAAAACAAAAAGTATCTAAAATACCTCCGATTATGGCCAAAAACATGATAACAGCTACTTGCTTAATCTTTGATTTCATCTTTATTCTCCGTTACACAACTAATATAATCGCAATTCTTATATTTAGAAATAATATTAACTTTCTTTTTCCTATATATATCTAATTGCTTCAATATTTCTTTTGTAATTATTTCTCCAGGAATAATTAAAGGAATTCCAGGAGGATATATCATAATCATTTCTTTAGAAATATGTCCTAAAGATTCACTTAATTCAACCTTTTCTTCTTTAGCTTGATAAGCTACACGAGGACGTAATAAAGCTTTCGAAAAGTTAAATGTTTGTAACTTTCTTTCTCTTTTCCTTTCTTGATAATATAAAGAAGATATATCTTTTAAAGCATTAACTAATACTTTAATATCCTCTTCTTTACTACCAATGGTAAATAAGCATAATAAAACATTAGTTTCAGCTAATTCAATTTGTATATGATATTGTTTTTGTAAAATTTTATAAACTTGGAAACCATTTAAAACTAGTTTTTCTAATCTAATAACCAATTTTGTTCGATCATAATCATATGAACCTTGATTAACAAAATACTCTTTATCTAAAACTTTAAATCCATCAATTTTATTAATAATTTGTTTTGCTTTTGAACATAAATTAATAGCTTTTTGAATCTCTTTTTCACCTTTAAAAACTAAAAATTTTCTACTAGCATCTAAACTTGCAAGCAAAATATTGCTTGGTGAAGTTGTAGTTATTAAATTAAATGCGTTATTTACATCCTCTATATCAACCAAAGAAGATTTTATTAATAATAAACTTGATTGAGTTAAACTTCCTCCAGTTTTATGGATTGATAATGTTGCCATATCGGCATTAGCATCCATTGCAGTAATTGGCAAAGTTGAATTAAAATAAAAATGACTTCCGTGAGCTTCATCAACTAAAACAACTATATTTTTTGAATGGGCATACTCAACTATTTTCTTCAAATCACAAGTAGCACCAAAATAAGTAGGATTTATAATAAATATTGCTTTTGCATCTAAATTATTATCGATTGCATTTTTCCATTCGTCAAAACTAATTTGATTAACTATTTCAGTTTCTTTATCTACTTGAGGCATTATAAATTCTGGTATAGCACCTGCAAGAATTAATCCGTTAATTACAGATTTATGAACATTTCTAGGTAAAATTATCTTATCATGAGCTTTTAATACCGTTAAAAGCATGACTAATATACCACTAGTTGAACCATTTACTAAAAATTTTGCATATTGAGCATTTGTAGCTAAAGCATATAATTCTTGAGCTTCTTTAATACATTCATGCGGATGTAAAAGATTATCCATTCCTTCAGGGCAATTAATATCTTTTTCATAAATTATATGAGAAAAAACTTTATCAAATGGTGTTCTAATTCCCCCTTGATGATGTCCAGGAACGTCAAAAGCAGTATATTTACCATCTAAATATTTTTGATAATTATCAAGATAAGGAGTTTTAGCTTGTTTTTTTAAATCAATATCGTGCTTCATATTCTTTTTAATAGAAAATACAACATTTCTAGTAGTAAAATATACCATATTAATCAAATCTAAAAAAGATTATTAATTATTAATTAATAAAAATATTATGAAATTCTTAATTGTAAGTGATTCACATGGTGATTATAACCTTTTAGAAAAAATATGCTACTCTAATCAAGATGTAGATATTTTTATTCATCTTGGAGATTATGAAATTCCTGAATATTTATTAAATAGATTTATTTTCGTTAGAGGTAATTGTGACTTTTTAAGCGATGCTCCTAGATGTAGAGATATAGATTATGAAGCTTTTAATATTCATTTTGAGCACGGAAATAATATTGATTTTTACAATTTTGAACAATACATAGAAGATAAAGAATGTGACTTTTTCTTCTTTGGTCATACACATAAAAAATTTGAAAAAAGAGTCGGAAATACTATGGTTTTTAACCCAGGAAGCTTAACTAGACCAAGAGATTCATCTAAAGGTAGTTACTTAATTTTAGATATAAAAAATAAAGAAGAGTTTACCTATATTTTTAAAGAAATTGAATTATAAAGATTTTAATACTCGATAAGAACTTGCAAATGCAAACATAAGATTGTAACCTCCACAAAGTCCATCAGTATCTAATATTTCGCCAATAAAATAAATATTTTTTTCCAACTTAGATTCCAAAGTGTCGTTTTTTAAATTCGAATATGAGATTCCACCAATTGAAACTTGTGAATCTTTAAAATCATATGTAAAAAGATAATTAAATCTAAGATCTTTTAAAGCTTTTGATAAAATTTTGATTTCTTCTAAAGAATAATTGTAACTCTTTTTAAAGCCTAATAACTTCATTATAAAACTAGATATTTCTTTATCAAAAAATGAATTTAATAAGGAATTCATAGTGTTTTTGTTAAATTTAATTAATAATTCGATTAACTCTTGATTAGATAAATCACTGAAAAGATCTAAACTAATTTGAAAATTTTTATGTTCAATTTCTCTATTAATTAAAGATGAGCAATTAAAAATTGCAATTCCACTTAATCCATCTTTTTTAAACAAGACTTCACCTTTTTCTTCATAAATTAAATTCTCGTTTAAAAGTAATGAAACTTTGCATTTTATTCTTTTTCCTTCAACTAATTTAGTATTTTCCTTAGTTTTAATAGGAGTTAATCCAGGTTTAAAAGGTACTATATTATAGTTATGTTTTTTTAAAATCCCTATGATTTCTAAGCTGTTTTTATTATTTCCACTAATTCCACCAGTTGCAAAAATAACTTTTTCATATTCTTTTTTATATTTATCAAAGATTACATTTACTTTGTTATTTATAGTCTTGTAATCAATTATTTTTAAGTCGTTTAATACAGTAATGTTTTTATTGCTTAAAACAAAATTAGCTAGGTTTTCACGATAATTTTTACTACTCAATGAGTATGGATAAACTAATTCATTAATATTAGTTGTATGAATACCAATTAAAGATAAAAAGTCTATTATATTTTCGATTGAAAATTCGTTAACAATTTCTTCACTAATTTTATTGTTATAAGCGTGTTTATTGTCTTTATTTAAATTACCTAAATTACATCTTCCATTTCCAGTAACTAATATCTTTTTACCAATAATATTTTCATTACTTAAAATATCTACTTTTATTTCTTTTTTATAAAAAGAAATTAAACTAGCCAAATATAAAGCGCTGCATCCACTACCAACAATCAAAATACCCATGATATTATCGTATCAAAATTTATTTAATCATTCTATAAGACATTTGCTATTAAATTTGATATTATATTTTTCATGTTATACTATTTTATTTTTTCTATACTAGCTACCATACTAGCTACACTATTTGGAGCATTATTATCAAAGTTAAATAATAAAATGCCAAGAATTTTGGAATCTTTTCTTCAAAATTTTAGTGTAGGTATTGTAATTGGCTTATTATTTTTTGAGATGATTGTTGAAGCTCTTGAAGAAGGAACCGCTTATTTTGCTGACAATAAATATATAGGAATAGTAATTTCAGTAGCTATAATTTTAGTAATTGGCGTTTTATTCTTTTTACTTCACGAAATGCTACATAAGATTAGTAATCATCATAAGGAAGATCACGACGACGATGAAGCTTGTGAAGACCACGCTCACACAAGCGAGCTTATAACTAATAATGAAAATCAAATAGTTGCTTCAATATTATTTTTAGGAGCCATTTCTATTCATAACATTCCTGAAGGTTTATCTTTAGGTACATCATTTAATATTTCTTCTAATACTATTCCTTATGTTGGAATTATATTTTCTATTGCGCTATTTATTCATAATTTCTTCATTGGTTATTCTATGTGTGCATCTTTTATGAAAGCAAATAAGAAATTTGGATTTTCATTAGTGATGACTTTATTATCATCATTACCTGCATTTATATTTTCAATTGTAGGATACTTTGTAAGTGTTAGTGATTCCTCATTATTTAATATGATTATCTTCTCTATTAGTAGCGGAACATTACTTTATGTTTTATTTATCGAATTATTACCTCAAATTTTCTATAAATATAAATCAAAATTTTCATTTTTATTTATATTATTAGGTATATTAGTTAGTATTTTAATTATCTTTATGGAGTAAATATGAAAAGAATAGGAATTGTTGTCGCATGTGAAAATGAAATTATTTCTTTATTAAATTCTAAATTTGAATTAATAAAAGTATTAGATGAAGCTCCTTATAAGACTTTTTTATATAGAATAGAAAATAAGGAAATATACATTTCCCTTTCAGGAATTGGCGAAACTTCTTCTAGTGCTTGCACCCAATTCTTAATTACAAAATATGGAGTTAATTTTATATTTAACTATGGAGCATGCGGATCTTTAACAAAAGATTTAGGTTTAACAAATGTTGTATTTATTTCAAAGTTAATTGATGTTGGATTTGATACTAGCTCTTTAGATAATTGTGCTAAACATGCTCATATTGAATTAGGTTTTCATAAAGCAATAATGGATGTAAACGATGACTTATTAAGTTTTGCAAATGAAAAATTTCCTTCAATTAAACAAGTAATTTGTGCTTCAAACAATATCTTTATTGATAAAAAAGAAGAAAAAGAAGCTATATTTAATGAATATAAAGCATTAATTTGTGAAATGGAAGCAAGTGGAATTTATTTGACCTGTCTTAAAAATAAAGTTGAGTGTTTCTTTATTAAATCAGTAAGTGATACTGTTGTTGGTGGTAAAGAAGAATACGAAAAATTTGCTACACTTGCAGCTAATGAAGCTTTAAATATATTAACTGAATTTATTAAAAACTATTGATCTAATTCCATTTTAACAGCAGCTGGAACTTTAGGAAGTCCTGGCATTGTTAAAATATCGCCACACATTACGACAATGAAGTCTGCACCATTTTTGAGTTTCACATCGTTAACTTTTAATATGAAATCACGTGGACAATTTAATAAAGTTTTATTATCACTAAAACTATTTTGAGTTTTAGCCATACAAACAACAAGATTATCTCTCTTTAAAGCTTTAATTTGTTCGATATGTTCTTTTGCAAGAGGAGAAAATTCAACATCTTTTGCTCTATAAATTTCTTTAGCAATTGTTGTTATTTTGTTTTCGATAGTATCTTCTAATTTATAAAGAGGATGATATCTGCTTGGTTTTGTATCTAATACTTCTTTTACTTTTCTAGCGAGTTCAATAGATCCATCTCCACCATTTAAGAATCCATCAGCAAATGCAAAAGGAATATTATTTTCTTTTAAAATTGATGATAAAAGTTCAATTTCGGCTTTAGAATCACTTTCAAAATGATTTAAAGCAACAACAACAGGAACATCATATTTTCTTAAGTTGTAATAATGTTGAAGCATGTTTTTGCTTCCTTCTTTTAAAGCATCGAGATTTTCAATGCTTAAGTCTTCAAATTTAACACCACCATGCATTTTTAAAGCTCTAATAGTAGCAACTAAAACAGCACAATCTACATGTAAATTTCCAACTCGAGCTTTAATATCTAAGAATTTTTCAGCTCCTAAATCAGCAGCAAAACCTGCTTCAGTAATAACAATTGGAGATAATTTTAAGGCTAATTTTGTAGCAATAAGTGATGAACATCCATGAGCAATATTAGCAAATGGACCTCCATGTATTAAACAAGGGTTGTTTTCTCTTGTTTGAACAAGATTTGGTTTTAATGCATTGTTCATCAATTTCATAACTGCATTAACAATCTTTAAATCTTTTAAATAAACTGGTTCATCATCATAAGTAAAGGCAACGATAATACGTTTAATTCTATCTTTAAAATCGTTTCTATCTTTTGAAATACATAAAATTGCCATTAATTCACTTGCAACTGTGATTTCAAATCCATCTTCTCTCTTAATTCCGTTAACATCTCTACCTAAACCTAAAGCAACTTGTCTAAGTTCACGGTCGTTCATGTCTAGAGCTCTTTTCCAAGTAATTTTACTTGGATCAATGTTTAGTTCGTTCCCTTGATATATATGGTTATCAATAACAGCACTAATTAAGTTAATTGAACTAGTAAGAGCGTGCATATCACCAGTAAAATGTAGATTAATATCTTCGCTTGGTTCAACCGTAACTTTTCCTCCACCAGTTGCTCCACCTTTAAGGCCAAAAACAGGACCTAATGATGGTTCTCTTAAACAAAGGAGAGCTTTTTCTTTTATTTTTGCTAATCCATCAAGAAGAGAAATACTCATTGTAGTTTTACCTTCTCCAGCTTTTGTTGGAGTAATTGCTGTAACTAAAACTAATTTCCCGTCTTCTCTATCCTTAATTTCTTCATATAAAGAATCATCAATCTTAGCTTTTAATTTTCCATAAGTTTCTAAATATTTGTCATTAATATTTAACTTTTTAGCAATTTTAGTAATATCTTGTAATTCCATTATTCATTTCCCTCCTTTATTACATCTTTTATTATATAACTCGCTAATGCAAGACCACTTGCATTAGGAGTAAAAATCATTGAACTTATTACTCTATCTTTTATTATAGGTGTTTCTTCACTAAAAGAAACGTTTATTAACGAAAGATCAACATTTCTTTTTTTAAGTTCGTAACGTAACTTCTTCGCTAACGGATCAGAAGTTGTTTTATTAAGCTTAGTTATTTTAACATTAGTAGGATCTAATCTATTGCCCATTCCTAAGCTAGAAATAATCTTAATATTGTTTTTAAAAGCAAAAGTTATTAACTCTATCTTTCCTTTAATATCATCAATACAATCAATAATATAATCAAATTTCAAGTTTTCATTTAAAACATTTTTAATGTCATCATGTATTTCAACTATATTTATATCTTCTCTTAAAGTTTGTAGATGTTTTTTTAAAGCGACTGATTTTAACTCACCAACATCTTCTAAAGTATAAGCAATTTGTCTATTTAAATTAGATAAATCAACTCTATCTTTATCAACTATTGTTAAGTTTTTTATTCCACTTCTCACTAAAGAAATAGGTACGATAGAGCCAACTCCACCTAAACCAACAACTAAAATATTAACATTTGATAATTTTTTAAAATTATCCTCGTTAATTAATAAAATTGTACGATCATCTAAACTCATCTTTATGTTCCTTAATGTATTTATAAGCTTCTATATATGAAGAAAACCATAAAACATTTTTAAATTGATTCTTAAAAAATGTTAATTGTCTTTTTGCATAATTTCTAGTATTTTTTTTAATTAATTCATTAGCTTCTAAAGCATCATTTGTTTGTTTAAATTCTTTATATCCAATTGCTTGAAGAGCTCTTAAGGTATCTGGATAATTTGAATATAATTGATTTACTTCCTCTTCTAATCCAAGAGAAAACATTTCATCTACTCTACTATTAATATCTTCATAAAGTTGCTCTCTAGAAGGATTTAGACCAATAAAATATACATTTTTATATAAAAGAGTATCTTTTTTATTTTCGTTTAACTCTGATTTATTTTTTCCATGGGTATTATAAATATAAAGTGCCCTAATCAATCTTTTTCTATTGTTCATACCGATTTTTAAAGCATCTTCATAATCGACTTCTTTTAAAGAAGTAAATAATTCTTCATTTGTTTTATCATTTAAATAATCCTTTGGCATAGGATCTTCTTCATCAAAATGATAGTCAAACAACAAGGCTTTTAAGTATAATCCAGTTCCTCCAACTAAAAGATGATTTTTATTATCACTAATTAAAGGTCTAACCTCTTTTTGATATCTAGAAACTGAATATTCTTCTGTTATTGAAACAGCATTATACATTTTATATTTACTATCTTTTAATTCTTCTTTTGATGGTTTTGCAGTTCCTACATTTAATTCTTTATAAATTTGAAATGCATCAAAATTTATAATATCGGTATCAAAAAGAGAAGCTAATAAGTTAGCTAATTTTGATTTATGACTTGCTGTAGGACCTAAAACACAAATAATCATAGTAAATCTAGTATATTTTTAATTTCCTCTTTATAGTTTTTAACTTCTTCTTCAACGATTTTGTAGTTGTGAATTAAAGGGTTTTCCTCTAATTCTTTTTTTATTTCATAGTATCTTTTTTGTTCTTCTTCACTAGCATTACATTTTGTTAAATATTGTAATTCTAATATTTTTTTATTAATTTCTTCGTTATTTTTAATTATTTCTTTCAATCTTAAATATTCTTTAATTAAAGGTTCTTTTAATATTTCTTCTTTTAAATTTGATATTAAAATATCTAAATTATTCATAAATAACTTCACCAACTAAAGAATATAAATGAGATTCTAATATTTTTACTTTAACGATTTTACCAATTAAACAAGTATCACCTTTAAATAATACTGTTTTCATGTTTTCTGTATATCCTGCTAATATATCACTATTCTTTTTGGAAGGACCTTCAACTAAACATTCATATGTTTTACCAACCATTTCTTTAGCTTTTTCGTCAAATGATACTTCTAAAGATTTGACCAATTCTTTAAATCTCTTTACCTTTTCTTCATAAGTTACATTATCTTTTAATCTAGCTGCAGGGGTTCCTTTTCTAGGACTATAAATAAAAGTAAATGCACTTGTATATCCAACAATTTCACTAACCTTAATTGTGTCTAAAAATTGTTCGTAGGTTTCATTTGGGAAGCCAACAATAATGTCTGTTGAAAAGGCCATTTCAGGAATTTTTGCCTTAATTCTATCAACTAAAGCCAAATATTGTTTAGAATCATATCTTCTTCCCATCATTTTTAAAACTTCATCACTTCCAGATTGAATAGGAAGATGTAAATATTTCATAATGTTTGGATATTTTCTAATTACATCAATAACTTCATCTTTAAAATCGCTTGGATAGGAAGTTAAAAATCTAAGTCTTGGTATTCCAAGTTTTGCTACTTCTTCTAAAAGTTTTGCAAATGTTGAACCATCATTTAAATCGTTACCATAACTATCGACATTTTGTCCAAGTAATGTAATTTCTTGATAGTTTAAATCAACTAGTTCTTTACATTCTTTTAAAATATCTTCCATCTTACGGCTTCTTTCCTTACCTCTTGTATAAGGAACAATACAATAAGTACAAAACTTATTACAACCATAAGAAATATTTACAAAAGCTTTAAACGAAGAATTTCTTTTTGATGGTAACTCTTCATAAATATCACCAACTTTACTTTCAACATCAATAATAATTTCTTCTTTTTTAATATATTCTTTTAATAAAATTGCTAAATCTTGGATATTATGTGTTCCAAACATAATATCAACGAATGGATAAGTTGAAAGAATAAAATCAATAATATGACTTTGTTCGATCATACATCCACATATACAAAGAACTAAATCCTTATTTTTATTTTTCAAGGCTTTGAATTCACCAATTTCACCATAAACTTTATCTTCAGCATTTTCTCTAACAGCACATGTATTTAAAATTGCTACACTTGTTTCACTTTTGTTTTCTGTTCTTTCCATTCCAATAGAAGAAAGGATGCCGGCCATCACTTCTTCATCTCTCACATTAGCTTGACAACCATAAGTTCTAATAAAGAATTTTTTTCCTTCAAATTTCGATTTTAATTCATCGTCTATAGAATGAGAATAAATATAAGTTAAAGATTCTTTATTTCTTAATCTAGCTTTTTCTAATGAAGGTATATTAATTTTATTTACTTTTCTCATAATTTCATCCTCTCAATAATCGAAATCGGTTTAATTTCTCTTGCTTCTAACGTAACGTCATCAATTTTAATAACAACAGCATTTATAATTGTGTCATCTTCATCATCAATTTTAAATTTTGAATTTTCATCATGAAGAATAATTTTGTTAACTACACTATCAATATTTGAACCTAAGATAGAATTATAACTACCACACATTCCAACATCACTAATATAAGCTACACCAGTATTTAATATTTGAGCATCTGATGTTTGAACATGGGTGTGAGTTCCTAAAAATGCTGTAATTGTATTTTTTAAGGAATAGGCTAAAGCTTTCTTTTCTCCTGTAGCTTCTGCATGAAAATCTATAATATGAACATCACTATCATCAGAAGAAATAATATCAATTAAAGAATCATAAGGATCGTTAACTTCTTGTTTCATAAAGCAACTACCTAAACAATTAGAAACCCTAATTTTTAAATTGTTGATAATAAATACTCTAGAACCACTACCTTTATCTTCTTCTTTCAAGTTTATAGGTCTAACAATATCATCATTATCAATAATTTGATAAATCTCTTTTTTTGAATCGTAATGATTACCTAATGTAATACAATCTACACCAGCATCTTTTAATATTTCGTAATCAGTTTTAGATAATCCTTTACCTTTTGTAACGTTTTCACCATTACAAATTACAAAATCTACATCATATTTGCTTATTAAAATAGGGAGGTTGTCCACAACAACCTTCCTACCAATTTTTCCTACTATGTCACCAAAAAATAAAATATTCATCCTTATTTAGCGGTTTCAACAGCTCTATATTCTCTAATAACGTTAACTTTAATTTGACCTGGATATTTCATTTCACTTTCGATTCTATCTTTAATATCCTTAGCCATCTTAAATGCTCCTAAATCATCAATTTTTTCAGGAATAACAATGACTCTAACTTCTCTACCGCTTTGCATAGCATAGCTTTGTTGAACTCCTTCATAAGAGTTACAAATGGTTTCGAGTTGTTCTAAACGTTTGATATATGTTTCTAAAGTTTCGCTTCTTGCTCCTGGTCTAGCAGCACTTAAAGTATCAGCAGCAATAACTAAATTAGCAATAACTGATTTTGGAGCAACGTCTCCATGATGAGCTTCAATTGCGTTAACAACAATTTCGTTTTCACCATATTTTTTAGCAAGTCTAGCTCCAATTTCTACATGACTTCCTTCAACTTCAAAATCACAAGATTTTCCAATATCATGAAGTAATCCAGCACGTTTAGCAAGTTGAGGATCAACACCAAGCTCATAAGCCATCATGCCACAAAGTTCAGCGGTCTCAATGCTATGAGCTAATTGACTTTGACCATAGCTGGTTCTATATTTCATTCTACCAATATAAGAAATTAATTCTTTATTGATGCCACTTAAACCTAATTTAATAACTGTTTGTTCACCAGTTTTTCTAATAGTTTCATCAACTTCTTTTTTACATTTAGCGATAACTTCTTCAATTCTTCCTGGTTGAATACGGCCATCTTTAACTAAAATTCCTAATGCTCTAGAAGCAATTTCTCTTCTAATTGGGTTAAAACAAGAAATTGTAATAGCTTCTGGAGTATCATCGATTAAAATATCAACTCCTAATAATTGTTCTAATGTTTTAATATTTCTTCCTTCTCTACCAATAATTCTTCCCTTCATTTCATCACTTGGAAGAGAAATAACTGTTACAGTTCTTTCGGTTGTAATTTCTTGAGAATGGCGAGCAATTACATTAGCCAAAATATCTTTTGCTTTATTATCAGCTTCAGTTTCAGCTTTTTCTTCTTGTTCTTTTAAGTAACGAGCAATATTTAATTGTTCTTTTTCTCTAACTTTTAAGAAAATTTCTTCTTTAGCCTCTTTTTCTGTCATCTTTGCAACTTTTTGAAGTTCATTAATGATAGTATCTGTTTTTTCTTGAAGAAGGGCGGCTTTCTTTTTATTTTCATCAATTTGATTATCAAGATATTTTTCTTTATCATCAATTGATTGTTCCTTCTTCATAATTTGATTAGCTCTTTGATTTAAAGATTCTTCTCTTTGAAGTAATTTTGTTTCAAGAACAACAACTTCTTCTTTTCTTTCTTTAATATCTTTTTCAGCTTCTTGCTTCATTTCAAGTGTTGCTTGTTTAGCATCTAATTGAGCATTTTTCTTGATATGTTCAGCTTTAATTTCAGCTTCTTCAACGATTTTTACTGCTTTTTTGCTAGCGTTACGATCTCTAAGACGAGAAACAAACATATAAATAACCCAACCTATTGCAACACCGACAATTAATCCAACAATAGGAAAAACTATAGCAATCCAAAGGTCGACTTTTGATGCTTCTTCAGCAAGTAAATTAATATGGTTAACCATAGACAAAAACTCCTTTCAAAAATGTATAGAAAGATACCTATTATTTATTAAAAATTAAATAACTTAAATATTTTATATTTAAATGTGAATAAATTAACTTAAAAAATATATATAACAAGTATCTTATTGATACTATCTTAATTATATGTGATTTTGCCTATGGTTTAAAGTAAAAAGTTGCTACTCTAAATCATTTGTTTCAACTTCTATTTCGCCTTCGCTACTTACTCTTGTTTGAGGAAAATTATCTTTAACAATTTGATCTTTTAATTTTTCGAAAATTTCTTTATGTTCATGAAGGAATGATTTAGCTGTTTCTCTTCCTTGACCAATTCTTTCTCCATAAACTTCATACCAACTGCCGCTTTTTTTAATTGCACCACATTCAAGACCTAAATCTAATAATTCGCCCTCTTTTGAGATGCCTTTTCCATAAATAATATCTACTTTACAGGTCTTAAATGGAGCAGCAACTTTATTTTTTACAATTCTAATAGTCATTATATTTCCAATGACATTAACACCTTCTTTAATTGCTTCACTTCTTCTAATATCAATTCTAATTGAAGCATAAAATCTTAAAGCTCTACCACCAGTTGTAGTTTCGTTATTTCCAAAAATTACACCAACTTTTTCTCTTAATTGATTAATAAAAATGATTGTTGTTCCATTTTTATTTAATAAACTAGTAATTTTTCTTAATCCTTTGGACATCAATCTTGCTTGTTGACCAATAGAAGAATCAGTCATTTCACCCTCAAGTTCAGCTTGAGGAACTAAAGCAGCGACACTATCAACAACAATTAAATCAAATGCACCACTTTTAGTTAGCATTTCAACAATTGATAAAGCTTGTTCTCCGCTATCAGGTTGACTTAAAATTAAATCATCAACTTGAACACCTAAAGCTTTTGCATATTCTGGATCGATGCTATTTTCAGCATCAATATAAGCAGCCATTCCTCCATTTTTTTGAACTTCAGCTACACAAGTTAAAGCTAAAGTAGTTTTTCCACTACTTTCAGGACCATAAATTTCAACAATTCTTCCTTTTGGATAACCACCAACTCCTAAAGCCTTATCAAGCAAAATAGATCCACTACTTAAAGCGTCAATATCACAAGTTGGTCTATCACCTAAACGCATAATGGCACCTTTACCAAATTCTTTTTGGACTCTTTCTAAGGTGTCTTGTAATAATTCTTTTTCTTTTTGTTTGTCTAATTTAGCCATATTTAGAACACTCCTTTATATTACAAGACGCCACTAGGCGCTAATTTTTAAACCTTTAGTTGCAATTATTTTTAGAATTTCTTTAATTGCTTCTTTAACGCTTCTTTCTCTTATTTCGTTTCTACTTAGTGAAGAAAATAAATAAGAAAAAGAATATAACTCATCTTTAAAAATAATAGAAGCATAGCATTCACCAACACGCTTATTATCTTCACAAACTGTTGGTCCAGCATTACCTGTAAAAGAAACAACAATATCAGTTTTAAACATTTCTTTTCCTTTTTTAGCCATTTCGATGCTAGTTTCTTTACTTACAACACCAAATTTTTCAATAATTGTGTTATCACAATTTAAAACGTCTACTTTTATACTAGTTTTATATGTGACGATCGAACCAAAAAATACTTTGCTACTTCCGCTAATATCTGTAATTGATTTAGCAAATAGTCCACCAGTAAAAGATTCAACGCTACTAATTGTCAAATTATTTTCTTTTAATGTATTAACAAAACTAACGAAAATATTATCTTCCATTAAAATAAAGCCTTGATATTATCTTTAACATAAATTACTCCACTAACTAAAGAAGTAATTGTAGCAAGATAACAAATAAAATCAGTTATATGTAAATAAGGTATAAAATTATAATCAAATAATGAAAATGGGAATCCGTTTAATAAAACAAAAGAAATTGCTACCATTTGAAGAACAGTTTTTGCTTTTCCAAAAATATTTGCAGCAATAACAACGTGCTTTTTTGCACACATAAATCTTAATCCATCAACAATTAAGTCTCTAATTTCCATTAAAATAACTAAAAAGAATGGGAAAGTTAAATTTGTTTCTCTAATAGAAGTAAAATTTAAAGCTAAGAAAATCATCATTCCGTTGATTAACATCTTGTCAGCAATAGGATCTAAAAACTTTCCTAAATCAGTAACAAGATTATTTTTTCTAGCTAAATATCCATCTAAAAAATCTGTAAATGAAGCAACTAAAAAAATGGCCAATAATATTAAATTTAAATAATTAATATGAGTATTATCAGTAATTTTGATTGTTAATTTTAAAATAAATGGAGAAAAATAATCAACAATATAAAGAACAAAAATAGAAATTAAAAGTAACAAAGCTAAAACAATTCTAGCTATAGTTATTTTTGTTGGTAAATTAATTTTTTGTTTCATAATTAAAATCCTTATTAAATGAGTATTCAGTCCGTAAGCCATGTTCTGTTTTATGCAATCATTTATCTAAGTATAAACTTATTATTCTCCATTCAATTCTTTCGAATAATTTCCCCTACCATATTTTGGGTTTCTCGCTTATGGGGTTTACCAACGTTTCATCTTTTTATTTCTAAAAAGCTCGTCTCTGTGGCACTTTATAGAATCTATCCATGAATTAATTTTTAGGACTTCTTCCGCCGTTACTTGCTCCCAAGTACCTAACCTTATTTATTAAGTTAGCATAATCACTACAATCATCTCAGATATGTGCGAGCATGGACTTTCCTCTAGTTAAAAACTAGCGATTGCATAGACTGAAGGTTATTTAATTTTACTAGGGTCTACACCAAGTTCGTGTAACTTAACTTCATATTTACCGCATCTTTGAAGTAAGTCGATTGGATCTAATTGTTCTGATGAATAATTTTTATTTTTTTCTAAAACAGCTTGTTTGCTTCTTTCAATAGAAATTACAGTTTCTTTATCTCTAATATCAGCTTTTAATGATTCGTTTTCTCTTCTTAAAACAAAAATTTCATCCTTTAATTTTGAAATTTCGTTTAAAAATTCTTTGTAATCAAGCATGATTAAGTCAAGATACTTATCTACTTCTAAAGCATCATAGCCTTTAACGTCTTTTTTGAACTTTTTGTTTAAAATCTTTTCTTCAGTTAAATTAGTTTTCATATACCCTTATGTAAAATTATAAGTAAATTAAGACTATCTTTCAATCAAAATAACCTTTATAAAATTAAAAGATAAAATATTATTAAATAATATTTTGAGATATTTAAAACATTGTAGATAAATTAATAAATATTTTTAACTAAAATAAGAGCAAAAATAATGAAAATAGTTAGTATTTAATATGTTTTTTGATATAATTTTAAATGAGGTAAAGAATAATGAGTAAACCAATTGTAGCATTAATTTATGATTTTGATAAAACATTAGCATGTGATGATATGCAATCATTTCAATTTATTCCAGATTTAAAGATGACAGCTGCTGAATTTTGGACAATGACAGAAGATTTTTCATCTAAATATGGAGTAGATAGCGTTTTAAGTTATATGTATGTCATGATTAAAGCCGCTAAAGAAAAAGGTATAGCTTTTACAAAGGAATATTTAAATTCTTGTGGTAAAAAAATCAAATTTTTTGATGGTGTTTCTACATGGTTTAAAAGAATTAATGACTATGGAAAACAAAAAGGATTAAAAGTTGAACACTATTTAATTACTGCAGGAAATAGAGAGATTGTTGAAGGCTGTTCTATTGCTAAAGAGTTCACTCAAATCTTTGGATGTGAATATCTTTTTAATGAAAAAGGCGAACCATATTGGCCAAAAACATTTATTAACTATACTCAAAAAACTCAATTTATTTTTAGAATTTCTAAAGGATTAATTCATACTAATGCTGACGAAGAAAAAGTCAATTCCAAGACTACAAAAAGAAGAGTTAAATATGACAATATGATTTATATCGGAGATGGATTAACAGATGTTCCTTCGATGATTGTTGTTAAACAAAATGGAGGACATTCTATTGCTGTTTATCCAAAAGGAATGAGCGATAAAGTTTCATCATTATATAAAGAAGGAAGAGTAAATTTCATATCAAAAGCCGACTATTCTTTTGGTGGAGAGCTTGAAAAAGAAGTTCAGCTTATTATCGATCTTCTCGCTGCACAAGAACGTTTAGATACAAAAAAAGATCGTATCAATAAAAATGTTATTAAGTATTAAGGAGGAAAATTTTTCAAAAAACCTATTAAATCCCCACTATTTTTAACTTATTAAAATTAATGTTACAAATTAAGAATAAAAACTTAAACAAAAGCATTAATTATTTGCTATAATACATAGAGCAATTTTTATATATAAAAAATTGCTAATAAATTTATGTAAAGTACAAATTTTAAAACACACGACATTATCGAAGGTATTGTAATTTCAATTAAAAATTATGGTGTTTTTTTAAGTTTTGATAATGCATTTGTTGGTTTACTTCACATTTCAGAAATATCTTCTAATTTTGTTAATGATATCAACAAATACTTTAAAGTTGGAGATGTTGTTAAAGTTTTGATTAAGAAGGTAGATGAAGCCAACAAATTTCTATCAGTTTCTTTAAAAGATCTTCCATCAAATTTAAATAAGTACAAGGATATTTATCCAAGTAAGAAAATAACCTCTTACTTGAAAGATATTGATTTTTCAAAGCTTGAAAAATCATTACCAAATATGATTAAAATCGAATTAGAAAAGGAGAGTAATGCAAATGAAAATTGATGTTGGTTTTGATTACTTAGGAGAAAAGAATTTACCTAATTTCAATAGATACAAAAGAAAAATTGCTTCTATTGACAAAATGATCAAAGAAAGAACAGGTTTAGGTAACGACTATCTTGGTTGGCTTGATTATCCATTAAGCATTTCTACTAGTTTATTAGACGATATCGTTTCTACAGCTAATGTTTTTAGAAGTAAATACGACACATTAGTTGTTTGTGGAATTGGAGGAAGTTATTTAGGAAGTAAAGCTTCTATTGATGCTTTAAGAGGTTTAAAAACAACCGATCCAATGGAAATTGTCTATTTAGGAAATTCACTTGATCCTAACTATGTTCACGAAATGTTAGCTTACTTAAAAACAAGAAATTTCTCAGTTTGTGTTATTTCAAAATCAGGTACCACTACCGAAACAAGTGTTTCATTTAGATTATTAAAAGATTTATTAAAAGAACAATATGGCGATAAATATAGAGAAAGAATTGTCGCTGTAACTGATGAAACAAGCGGAGCCTTAAGAAAAGAAGTAAATAACGAAGGTTATAAAGCATATGTTCTTCCAGGAGATATTGGAGGAAGATATTCTGTTATGACACCAGTTGGTTTATTCCCTCTTGCTGCTGCTGGAATCGATATTAAAGCTTTCATGAAAGGTATGAATGAAGCTAGAATCGATTGCGATAATAGCGATATTACTACAAATAAATGCTATCAATATGCTCTTGTAAGATATTACTTACATACAAGAAAGAAATATAAAGTTGAAATGTTTAACGTTTATGAACCAAGATTAACCGCTGTTAGCGAATGGTTCAAACAATTATTTGATGAATCAGAAGGAAAAGATGGAAAAGCTTTACTTCTTACAAGCTGCACCTTCACTACTGATCTTCATTCATTAGGTCAATTCATTCAAGAAGGAAGCAAAATTCTTTTTGAAACAATACTTTATGTTAAAAATCCTGATAACGACATTGTTATTAAAGAAGATCCTGAAAATCTTGATGGATTAAATTATTTAACAGGAAAATCATTATCATTTATTAATCAAAAAGCTTATATTGGTACTTTAAAAGCCCACTATGAAAATGGTAATGTTCCAAATATTACTCTTACCTTAGATAAGATGGATGCTGAAAACTTAGGTTACTTATACTACTTCTTAATGAAAGCTTGTGCTATGAGTGCTTACTTATTAAATGTTAATCCATTCAATCAACCTGGAGTTGAAGTATATAAGAAAAATATGTTCCATCTCCTTGGAAAAGAAGGTTATTAATTAAAAATTAAGCGAGAAAACATCCTCTATTCATAATCTCAACGAATAGCTTAAAAAATATAGAAAAACTTCTAAAAAATATTTGACTAAAATATTATGGTTTGATATATTATTAAAGCACGTAAGCAGTGAGTGCATTGAACATTGGATGTTTAGCTCAGCTGGGAGAGCATCGCTTTTACACGGCGGAGGTCAGAGGTTCGAGCCCTCTAACATCCACCATTAATCCCTATGGAGGGGTAGCGAAGTGGCTAAACGCGGTTGACTGTAAATCAATTCCTACGGGTTCGGCAGTTCGAATCTGCCCCCCTCCACCACAACCTATTGGGATGTAGCCAAGAGGTAAGGCAACAGACTTTGACTCTGTCATTCCGCTGGTTCAAGTCCAGCCATCCCAACCACTGATCCACTAGCTCAGTCGGTAGAGCACTTGACTTTTAATCAAGGGGTCTGGAGTTCGAATCTCCAGTGGATCACCACTTAATTAATGCCCAGGTGGCGGAACAGGTAGACGCGAAGGACTTAAAATCCTTTGGTAGCAATATCGTACCGGTTCGATTCCGGTCCCGGGCACCAAAATCGATGAAATTACCCCCAAATATTGAATCAATATAATTCAAAAAATTGGAGGTTTTTTTATTGCTTAAATGAATTATTATCACATCACTTGAAAAGCAATTGTAATGGTTTTAATATATTAAAGTTATGGAAAATATTGATCAATCAACTATCGAATTAATTAAACAAACATTAGATAAAATTAGACCTTTTATGCAAAGAGAAGGTGGAGATGTTACATTCGATTCATATGAAGATGGAATTGTATATGTAAATATTTCCGGAGCTTGTGAAGGTTGCTCTTATTTATCTTTAGATCTAGAACAAGGAGTCGAAACTATATTAATGGAAGAAGTTCCTGGAGTTATAGCTGTTAGACTTGCTAGTGACAAAGAAAAAGTAAAGCAAGCTTTAAAGGAAAATAAAGAGTTAAATAATCAAAATGTGTAGGAAATCCTACACATCTTTTTAATAGTATATTTGTTTTTTGATTTTTTCTTCTACTTCTTTTCCTTTAACTACTTCCATTATTTTAAAAGCAAAATCAATACTAGCTGCAGCGCTTCTAGCTGTAATTATGTTTCCATCATGAACTAAATAAGTATCAACATATTCTCCACCAAAATCCTCATTCATAGATGTAAAACAAGTATATTTTTTATTCTTTAATATTCCTAAATGACCTAAAATTGTTGGACCAGCACAAATTGCTGCAATATATTTATTATTATTAAAAAAATACTTAATTATATTTAAAAATTCTTTATTACTTTCCATTTCAACATATTCTGGTCCTCCCGGAATTAATAATAAATCATATTTAGTAACATCAATATCTTTAAAATTATATAGATTACTTACTTCAATTCCATATCGACCAATAGCTTTATTATTATGAAATGAAAATATATCAATATCAACATTTCCTCTTCTTAAAATACCAACAGTTCCAACAAACTCAACTTCTTCAAATCCATTAGTAACAATACATAATACTTTCATAAATTTGTTCCTTTCCTAATTTATATTTAATTCATTTATAATTAAACCAACTAATATTTCAACTAAATTTATATTAGTCAAATCATAAATCATCCATGCTCCAACAGGATCTTCTATCTCATTAACTACCCATCGACCTTTATTATAAATAAAATCTATTCCAATATAATCACTATTTAAAGTTTGAGTGATTTTTTTACAAATGGATAACATTCTATCATCTATTTCGATAACATTTGCTTTATGATTTAATGAATAATTACTTCTAAATTCATCGTTTTGAGATTCTCTTAATATAGCTACAAGAGGATTATCTTTAATCATATAAACTCTAATATCTTTACCTATAATTGAACATAATTTTTGAAAAACATAACTATTTCCTGCATATTTTTTCAAAATTGATTCAACCTCATCTTTAGAATGGACTAAAAATACTTCGTTTCCTCCATGTCCTGATGTAGATTTCATTACTAAGGGAAATGTATTGAAATATAAATAATCTAAAGAAGTTTCCATACAATCAATATCGAAATCTTTAAAAAATAAATATGACATAAACTTATCATTGGCTATTTTATTAACAAGATAATTATTAAATACTCTTATATTTAAATTTTCTAAAATTCCAATTAACTTAAAGTTTCTACTTCTATTAATTGCAAAATCTACTTTATTTATATTTATGTATGATAAAACTTCTTTATCTAAAACTAATTTCAAATCTATGTTTTTATTTTTAAAACACTTAATTAGTTCATCAATAAACCAATAATTTTTCTTTATATCAATCTTTGAATATATTAATATTCCGTTTGCTTTCATAATTTGGAAATAATGTAGTCTCTAATATAATCACTTAAATCAATATTTGTAACATCAAAAGAAGATTTAAATTGAGGATTTGAATTTAATTCACAAACTATTGGATGGTTATTTTCATCAATTAATAAGTCAACAGTACCAAAATCTAAATTTAAAGCTTTGCTAGCCTTAATAGCCAATTCTTTAAATTCTTCATTTAATTCATACTTAATTGCTTTTCCTCCGTTTGAAATATTGCTTCTAAAATCAAATTCATTATATCGTAAAATAGATGATACTACTTTATGATTAACCATATTAATTCTAATATCTTTTCCTTTACTTGAAGCAATATATTCTTGAATTAAGAAATCTTTATATCCTATTTTTTTAATTAAATCTAAAGCGCTTTTGTGATCTTCTACTAAGTATACTTGTTCTCCAAAAGAACCATATGCTTCTTTAAAAACCATAGGAAATCCTAACTCTTTTTCAATTTCAATTAAAAAATCAGTGTTATTGTATTCAATATTTTCAAATGTTTTTGGAGCGATAAAAGTCTTAGGTATTCTAATATTATTTTTAAATAATTCTTGATACATCAATATTTTGTTATCACATAACAAAATAGTTTTACTGTTATTAAGAACCTTACATCCTAAGTATTCTAATCTAGAAGCTAAGTAAATATCTTTATCATAAAAAATAATAAAATCTGGTTTATTTACTTTTAATTCATCTACTCTTAAAGACAAATCTTTTGCTTGTTTAATTTCTAAAGAGATTCCTTTCTTAGAAAAAGAAATAACGAGCATTTCATATAGTTTTTTAAATTTTTCTGTTAATAAAAATGAATTTATAACTAAATATCCAACCATACAAAAATTATACTATTCAATGAATAAAATATAAAATATTTCTTTTTACAATTATAAAAGTTTATATATTTAAAAACTAAAAAAGATAGGTGAAAATACCTATCTCACTCTATTAAACTAAATATGAGATATATTTTATAAAATATAACCCACATTTATAAATTTAGAATATTTTATATTACTAGCCTTTTGAACTACTTTAATTTCTTTTTTCTTGTATTTTTTAAACTCATTTTGGCCGTTTCCGGATCCACCATCACATAAAATATCAACACAACTAGTTTGTAAAGTGTCTTTGAAATCAATTGAAAATGATAAGGAGTATGTAAAATTTGATGAAACATCAACAATACTTCCATCAAACTTTAACATGAGTTTCATCTGTGGACATGTAAATATAACAGTTCGCTAGTATTATCTAAATTCCAAGACCAAATTAAATATTTGTATTTATGTGAGTATCCGTAAAGATAGTAAATTTATTGAAAACAAAAGCAGCAAAAACACCGATTACTGAAATATAGTTTTTTAATTATATTATTTCCAATTTTAAAAAAATTTTATATAAATTCTCAAAAATTACTTTTAAAAATTAAAAAAGTCCCTAATTGGGACATACTTTCGTGAAATGGGGCGAATAATGGGGATCGAACCCATGAATGACCGGTTCACAGCCGGTTGTGTTAACCACTTCACCATATTCGCCAAAGCGTGATATTATTTTAAATTAAATATCGATTAAAATCAAATGTTTTCTATAAAAATAGTGGCAAAAGTTAATCCTTTTTAACAGCGTGACATTTTCTACATCTAGGTTCGTAAGATTCATTTGCTCCAACTAAAACAATTTTATCATTATATGAAGCAGGTTCTCCATTAACTAAACGTTGAGTTCTGGTTGCTTCTTTTCCACATTTAACACAAATTGCTGTTAATTTTGTTACATCTTCAGCTCTAGCTAATAAATTAGCAGTAGTTTCAAAAGGTTCACCTCTAAAATCAGTATCTAATCCTGCACAAATTACTCTAATTCCTTTATTTGCTAAATATTCAGCTATCTCAATTATTTCTTCATCGAAAAATTGAACTTCATCAATACAAACACAATCTAAAGATTCAGTTAAATATGAATAAATCTCATGAGAAGTTGAAATTGGAATACATTTATAAGCTCTTTTTTGATGAGAAACAACTTCATCAAAACTATATCTATCATCAATTTTTGGCTTAAATACTAAAAATTTCTTTTTAGCATATTTTAATCTATTAATTCTTCTTAATAATTCTTCACTTTTACCAGCAAACATAGGACCAGTAATTACTTCAATATTTCCAATACAAGTTTCTTCGTGTCTCATAATAAACTCCCTAAAAAAAGTCTATCATAATTTTG
>JAEDIE010000034.1 GCA_016296775.1 Bacilli bacterium
TAGATAATATTAGATTAGAGAATTCAATAAATACAGAATAAATTAAATAAATAATAAACGAATAAGAATTAATTAAGTAATGATCTATTAATAAAGATATTAATGAAAATATTGATAGATGCATCAATTTATCAAACTGTTTATCAAGCTTATATTTATAAATATGTCTAGCTAAATAAAAGTAAATTACTCTAATTACTAAATAATTGTTAATATTTAAAAATAAATAAAAAGAAAATAAACCTAAAGAAAGTAAAGATGCATATTTTTCTTTTATAAATAAACTAAGTAACTTCTTTATAGAATAGAGAACAAAATTTAAATAAATTCCACTAAAGCTAAATAAATATACTAAATTTAAATTCTTTAGTTTAAATGCTAAATTAGAATCGTAATCTATCTCTTTAAATAGCAAAGAAAAGATGAAACCTTGTATACTTTTATCAAATTTAGCTACTACACTGTTTTTAATATCATTGATGTTTATAGGAAATTTAATCAAATATTCAATTTTATTAACATATAAACCATAATGTATGCCTTTATTTTTTAAATACTCGTTAAAATCAAATCCGCTTTCTACACTACCAAATTTTAGTTCGTATTCATTAGATTTAACTTTAATTAAGCTAAATAAAGGGACATCATTACTTTTTGAAAATAAATATACTTTGTTTAATCCGTTAAATCCTATTAAGTAATTATCATATTTTTCAATTATAAAGAAATAATTTTTGTTAATTAAAGGTAATTTGATAATCGATAATATTATTCCTGCTATAAAAGATATAACTATTAATATAATTAGTTTTTTATCTTTTTTATATTTTTTAATAATAAGAATTACTATTAATCCAATTATTAATAAAGAGTAAAAGAATGTATTTTTAGATACTAAAGTTAAACCTGAGATTAGAGAAAGAAGAATTAAAAAGAAGAACATTAATCATGAAGAATGATGTAATTTTTACAAGTATTAAATTTAGCGTTACCAATTCCTTCAACGTTCATCAGGTCCTCTAATGTATAGAATGTTCCATTACTTTCTCTATAAGAAATAATTGAACTTGATAAAGCATCACCAAAACCACTAATTGTCATTAATTCATCTTTTGTAGCTGTATTAATATTCACCTTTTCAATTGGAGAGTCACTACAAATGTTAGAATTGTCGTACTTTGGTGGAATGTAATAACTTTTATTAGCTTCAATAGATGCTTCATAATAAAAACATCTATCATCTCCATTAGTTGTAATTCCTCCAGCAGCACCAATTAAATCTTCCATTGTTGGGGAAGAATCAAAAAGATAATCTCCTGGTTTAGAAACTTCTCCACTTATACCAATAGACAAACGATTTGGATCATCCACAAGTGTTGTATTATTGTTGCTATTTAAATTAGGATCGATAAATTGAAAAGCAATTAAACCAATAATGCAAGCAACACAAACGCATAAAATGATTTTCACTACCATAAAAAAACCTCCTTAATATACAAGACGTCATTAAGGAGGGAATTTTTAACTATAAATTTAAAATTATTTAATAATTGTTACATCGATAATTTCAACTTCGTAAGGAACTTTAACGTTAATTACGATTTTATCACCTACTTTATGTCCTAAAAGGGCACTACCGATAGGAGAAATTGGAGAAATCTTTAAGTTTGTAGCATCACTTGCATCGACTTCGTGTTTAGAAACAATTGATACTGTAAATTCTTTATTGTTATCTAATCTTCTTGCAACAACTGTTTTACCAATTGAAATAGTTTTATCGTTTTCTTTATTTTTAACAACTTTAGAATTTTCTAAAATGTATTCAATTTCATGAATTCTTTGTTCAATTCTACCTAATTCTTCTTTTGAGAATTTATAATCAGCATTTTCGCTTAAGTCACCCATTTCTTTAGCAGCATTGATTTTTTCAATAATATCAGGTTTTTTAACGTTAATTAATTCTTCATATTCTTTTTGTAAAGCTTCTCTACCAGCTTTAGTAATTTCATCAAATTTTTTAGTTGCCATAATTTTACCTCATTAAACTATAATATTTTATCAATTTAGCATTAAATTGTATACATTTTATTTAATTTCGTTGATTTTTTCATCGTTGTTAAATGCATCAAGAACTTCACTTGCTTCTTCAAGTTCATCTTCATCTTCAACCATTAAAAGCTCGTTAGTTTCTTCATTTACTTTAAAACAATATACATCTTCTTCATTAGATGGTTCATATACAAAAACGTAAGTAGCATTTCTTTCTTCGTTATCGTAAGAAAAAAGAATTTTCATTAATGTTTCTTTACCGTTTTCATCTTTAATAATGATATCGTCATCGTTTAATAATTCCATACTTTTACTCCTTTTTTAAATTGTTTATAAAATCTTCCAATATGACTACTGCACTCATCATATCGATGATTGTTTTAATTTTTTCTTCTTTAACACCTTGATTTTGAAGTCTTTCTCTAGCTTCAATTGTTGAATATGATTCGTCTTGGAAATAAATATTTAATAAATTGTAATCATTTTTTAAGTCAGTTGCAAATCTTCTAACTGATTTACATCTTTCACCTTCATTTCTATCAATTTGAAGAGGTAAACCTAAAACAATATTAGTAATATTTTCGTTTTTACATAATTCAATTACATGTTCCCTAGCTAATTTATAATAATAAACGCTAAAACAATAATTTTCTTTTGGATGAACAATACCTAAACTATCTGAAATAGATATTCCGAGTGTTTTTGTACCCAAATCTAATCCAATATATTTTTCCATTTATTAAAATATTCCTTTAATTTGATCAATATTAGTTAATGAAGAGACACTACCTTTTGCAAGATTATCTTTTCCTCCACCGTTTCCTACTAATATTTTACCAATTTCTTTAATTAAATTATTAGCTTTAATTCCTTCTTTAATGTAAGTTTCACTTACTCCTATTAATAAAGGATGTTTAGAATTATCATTTCCAATTAAAACTATAATGTAATCTTCTACTTTGGTTTTTAATGAATCATAAAGGTTCATTAAAGAATTTAATGTTCCATCCATTATTTTTATTAATACTTTTTTATTATTAATTAATTCAAATTCGTTAATTAATGATTTAGATTCTAATGTTGCAAGTTTGCTATTTAAAGCTAATATTGTTTGTTTAGATAAGGTTAATTCATTCTTGAATGAAGTTAATTTTTGTTCAACTTCAAAGATAGATTTAACTTCTAAATCATGTTTAACATTATTTAAAATTCTTTCTTTTTCTTTTAAATAATTGTAAGCATTAATTCCAGTGACAGCTTCAATTCTTCTAACTCCACTTGCAATTGAAGATTCGCTCTTTATTGCAAATATTCCAATATCAGAGGTGTTATTGACGTGACATCCTCCACAAAATTCTTTACTTACATCATTAAATGTTACGACTCTAACTGTAGCACCATATTTTCCATCAAATTCAGCTTTTGCACCAATCTTTTTAGCTTCTTCGATAGGTAAAATTAATGTTTTTCTTTCAATTGAACTATTAATATATTCATTAACTGTTTTTTCAATTTTATCTAAATCTTCTTCACTAATTTTATTTAAATGTGAAAAATCAAATCTTAAATAAGTATCTGTAACTAAACTTCCTTTTTGTTTAATATCTTCACCTAAAACTTTAATTAAAGCGCTTTGAAGTAAGTGTGTAGCACTATGGTTTTTCATAATATTAAGATGTTTAATATGATCTACAACTAAAGTTACTTCATCATTATTCTTAATTTCTCCATAAAGAATTTTAACTCTATGTAAATGTTCTCCATTTGGAGCTTTAGAAACATATGTGACGTTTGCTCTAAAATTATCGTTATAAATATAACCAGTATCACTTATTTCTCCACCCATTTCAGCGTAGAAATTAGTTGTTTCAAAAACGATTTCTCCTTCATCTATGAGTGAATTTTCTTTTACTCCATCTTTAAATAATCCAATAACTTTTGTTTTAACTTCGTTATCTAAATAGGTATATGTTGAAGGAAGATTAAATTCTAATAAATCTTTTGATTGTTTATTAAATGAATCAATATTCTTTCTTGAATTTCTTGCTAATTCTTTTTGTTTATTTAAACATTCATTAAATCCTTCTTCATCTACTTTACAATTGTTATCTAAAGCAATTTCTTTTGTTAATTCAAGTGGGAATCCATATGTATCGTAAAGTTTAAAAGCATCTTTTCCTTCTAAAACTGTCTTTCCCTTAATAAGTTCAGTAAGTAAAGCTTCACCTTTATTTAATGTTTTGATGAATTTTTCTTCTTCATTTTTAATCATTTTTTCTAAGAAATCTTCTTTTCCGCTTAAATAAGGATAGAAAGCTATCATGTTATTAACTGTTGCTTTAACAAGTTTATACATAAATGGTTCGTATAAATCTAATTTTTGAGCATAACGCATTGCTCTACGAAGTAATCTTCTTAAAACATAACCTCTTCCTTCGTTTGAGAAAATTTCTCCATCACTTAAAGCAAAAACACATGTTCTAATATGATCTGCAATAACTCTATAAGGCATTAAATATTTACCTTCATAAGGTTTTTTAGCAATTGATTTAATTTCTTCAATAATTGGCATGAATAAATCTGTTTCAAAATTAGTTTCAGTTTCTTGAAGAACACAAGCAATTCTTTCTAAACCCGCTCCAGTATCGATATTTTTATGTGGTAATTCTTTATAATCTTCTCTTTTAACTCCATTTACTGCGTTATATTGAGAGAAAACAATACCCCAAATTTCAATATATCTATCATTTTCAATATCATCTTCTAATAATTTTATACCGATATTTTCCTTATCGTATTTTGTTCCTCTATCATAGAAAACTTCAGTATTTGGACCACATGGACCTTCTCCAATTTGCCAAAAGTTACCATATAAAGGAATTAAATGTGTTTCATCCATTCCTTGTTTAATCCAAAGATCTCTTGTAGCTAAATCTGTTGGATGATATGTGATGTAAAGTTTTTCTTTTTCAATTCCAAAATATTTTTTATTAGTTAATAAATCAAATGCCCAAGGAATAACTTCATTTCTAAAATAATCTCCAATTGAAAAATTACCTAACATTTCAAAGAATGTGTGATGACGAGCAGTTTTTCCAACATTTTCAATGTCATTAGTTCTAATACATTTTTGAACATTAGTAATTCTTTTTGATTCAGGAATTTCGCTTCCATCAAAATATTTTTTTAAAGCAGCAACACCAGCATTAATCCAAAGTAAAGTAGGATCGTTAATTGGAATTAAGCTTGCTCCAGGTTCGATCATATGTCCTCTTTCTTTAAAGAAGTTTAACCATGTTGTTCTAATTTGTTGACTTGTTAATTTGTTCATATTAACCTCCAAAATATAAAAAAGTTCCTAAATAATTTTAGGAACGAAATTATCGCGGTACCATCCTATTTCCTATTAAATAATAGGCACTTAATTTATTGATGTGATAGTTGAAGTGGCTCATAATCTTCCTTTTTAAGCTTTTTCACCATTTAGCTCTCTCTATAAAAAAGAATTAGATTACTTTTTCTTCGTTAATTATTTTATAAAATAATTAAGATAAATTAAAGTAAATTATTAATAAAAGTATTAAATGATTCGTATAATTCACTTGTTGAATTGTATGCAATGTATTTATTTTCTACTTCTTCTAAGTAAATGTAATCTTTTTTACTAAAAATTGCTTTATAATCGAAGTCTCTTCTTGTGGCATTAATGTAAATATAAATATATCCAATTCTATAATCTTCGTATCCATTAAAATTTTGTTTATTAGTTAATTCAACATTAATATTTTCTTCTTTTCTAAGTTCAGTTAATCTAGTAATTATTTGAACTTGGTCTTCTTTTTCATAACTAATTAAACTATTTTCGTTATTTGATATATAAATTGAATCAATAAATTCAATATTTGGTAATTTATTTAAACGCTTATCAATAACACTAACATTGCAGCTAGTTAAACATAAAATAGGTAAAAATAATGGTAAAATTAATTTGTTTTTCATGCTTAAATTATATATTTAATTATTATTTATTTAAAGCATTAAAAAAGGAACTACGATAATAGATATTAGGAGTATGTAGTTCCTTTTTTAAATAATTTAGGCCCAATAAACGTTATGGGTATTATATGTTAAAGTTGAACTAGATGCTTGAGTAATTGTTGGACTTGTTGATCCTAAGAATACTAAATATGAAGATAAAGTAACAGGAATAACAAAGGAAAATACTGTTTTTGAAGAAACACTAACTGTTAAATAGTTATTAGCTGTTAAGCTTAATGTAGAAGTTTTTCCAATACTACTTAAATTGTTACAATTAGATGATTCAGAAGACATTCCTCCACTTTTAGAAATACCTAAAACGTATCCTTTTGAATATTTATATCCTCTTTCTGAATCTATTGAAGAGTTATTATTTGAACTACAAATAACAATTACATTAGTTCCTGAAAAGCTAATTGCTTCATATTGTGTTGTAGAATTTGAATCTATTCCATCACCATTTGCATTAATAAATAAATATCCATTATTTAATGTAATACCTGTTCCACTTGTAACAGTTGAATTAACTCCATCATCAAGTGAAGTAATATAAGTATATCCTCCATTAAAAGTTACAAAACTTCCTTCAACTCCTTCATAAGCATTTTGAATATCAATTGTTCCATTATTGATAGTTACACTTCCATCTCCATGAATTCCATCATCATTACTATAAAGAGTTAAATTTCCATTATTAATTATGACATTTCCTAGAGATGTATTGCCATTTTCTAATATTGCTGTGTTATTTGTATGGATTGCATCATCATAAGATTTAATATTGATGTTTCCGTTTTCAATAATTATCTCGTTTTGAGCTTTAATTCCTTTGGTAGAATATTCGCCCTTATCACTGTTTCCATCATTCATACCTCCCATTCCACCCATTCCTCCTTGAGAAGTTGTATAGGTTGTAAATGAGGCAGATAAAACGTTTTGTCTATAAGAAAGAGCGATTGTATTGTAATTATTATTTAAAGTTAATGTAGATGTAGCAGCATAATAAGAAGTGTCTTGACCCATACTTTGAGAAGAAGAATACATATAAACTATCATCTTTGAATATGATGTTAATTTGTTAATTTTATAGTAATAATATGTAGATCTTCCACCTTGTGAAGAAGTAAAATACGTAGCGTTTTCCCACTTATAATCTGTTTCATCATTAAAATATTTAATTGAAAAATTATATGATTTTGAAGAATATCTGATGTAATAAATTTCTTCACTTGTTGTAGTAACATCTTCGCTATATGAAGAATATTTATCTGTAAAAATATTTAAATTAGTAGTTTCATCATCAATTAAAGCATTATATGAAGCATCAATTCCATCACATGCTGCATAAATATTATGATTTCCTCCTACAATTGAAATATTACCTCTTTGTTTTGAAGTTGATGTGCTAATATCTGAATTATTAGTTTTAATTCCATCACCTTTTTTAGATATTAAGTTAGTTGAAGCTGAAGTAATTTCGACACTATCATTTCCTTTTAAACAATTATCGTTACATGTAACATTTAATGTTAAATTTTTAACTTGTAAATCATCTTTTGTATGAATTCCATTATTATTTAAACTTGTAACATTTAATTCACCTTTTCCACTAAGTTGAAGATCGACAAGTGAATAAATTGCAGCACTATATAAGCTAGTATCAGTAGAATCAATTAATTCTCTATTATCATTTATATAATTTTTAGTTCCACTTTTTGCTTTTAAAGTTATTTCATCTCCACTTAATATAGTAATTGGATTAATATCTGTTGAAGTTAAAGTAAATCCTGTCATTTCTAAATCAAATTTAAAGTCATTTTTAACATCAATTACTATATTTCCATTAAATTCACCTTCAATTTGATAGACAGTTTCTTCGTTAATTTCATTAAAGTAAATTGTAGATCCCTTAATTTCGTAAGCATTAGTAGTTCCACTCATATAATTAATTGAAAATGGAGATTGTACTTCACCACTTTCAATAAATGAAACACTAATTTCATGATTAGTAGTAATTTGACTAATGGAAAAAGTTGGACTGGAAGTTTGTTCTACTCCATCTAAAATAATTTTTTCTACACTATACCCACTATTTGGAGTAAAAACTAAATTTAAAGTGCTATTGTAATCAACATTTACTAAGCCAACTTTATTGGCACTACCATTTTCTCCAACAACAACATTAACTGTCAATTGAATTGGATCTATATAAATTGAAGTATTAACTGAAGCATATTTTTCGTTTTCTTTAGGAATAAAGGTAACACTATAGTATCTAGCTGAATCGATTACTTCATCTTCATTTGTCCAAATAAAACTGCCATCAACAGTGCCTTTTCCCCCGATTAAAGGCACTGTTTTTAAAGTTTGACCTACATAAATATCTTGTTCATTTGGTTTAGGTGAAGAAACGATTGATGTTTTGATTAATAGGTCTTTTAAGTAAGTATGATGGCAAATACTACATGTATATTGAGCAAGTCCCACTTCAGTTTCCGTTGATTGAGTGATAATTACTTCATCTTTGTCATCGTGGTTTTCTTCTTTAATTCTTAAATCTTCATACCCTTCATCAAGACACCTAAACCAATGAGTATAATCATCAAAAGAATATTCATTAGCATATGAATGCTTTAATTTTTCTATTGTCTCTTCTTTTTGATATCCACAAACATTACATTTATAGAATGAAGAACCTTCACTTTCAAATGTAGGTTCAATTGTAGAAATCAAACTAAAATCATGAGCTTCTTTATTACTAATCATCGATGTATGTTCACAAGTTGCTTGATGATAATGATATTCACTATTAAAACTCCAAGCCTCTTCAAAAGTATGAACATGAATCTTAAAATTACACGAAACTAACGATAAAGCAATAATTGCTAATGATAAAAAGATTGAATTTCTTTTCATAAAAACCTCGATTACATTATAAAAATACAAATTATTTTAAAATTATTGCAAAAA
>JAEDIE010000009.1 GCA_016296775.1 Bacilli bacterium
CACATCCGTTTATTAATATTATACCAAAAATGGCGAAATAAATGGCGAAATAAATTTGCGGTATTTTTCGAATCCCACCATTTGTTTTAATTTGTTGTCAAGACCCAAGTCATAATAACAACTTTGATACACAACCGAATTTGATGAATGCCACTAAAACTGAAAAGCAATACAAAAACATAACCAAAAATGCCGTATTTATCTCTAAAAAAGAAAAAAACTTTGATATTTATCGTATCAAAGTTATTGTTTTCATATGGTGATCCGCCGGAGACTCGAACTCCGGACCCACTGATTAAGAGTCAGTTGCTCTACCAACTGAGCTAGCGGACCAGTGATAAATATTCTAGTTTATTTTTTAGACAATATCAAATGTTATTTTAAATATTGCTAAATATAAAATATTTATATTTAGGTATTTTTGTGATATATTTTTTTAGTTGCAAGGGAGGTAGGTTTACTATGAATATAAGAAATGTTGCTATTATTGCTCACGTAGATCATGGAAAAACCACGTTAGTTAACCAATTATTAAAATATTCTGGAACATTTAGACAAAATGAAAATATCCAAGAATGTTCAATGGATTCAAATCCACTTGAAAGAGAAAGAGGTATTACCATATTAGCTAAAACAACCAGTGTTATGTATAAGGATACTAAAATCAACATTCTTGACACTCCAGGACATGCTGATTTCGGGGGAGAAGTTGAAAGAATCATGCACATGGTTGATGGATGTTTACTTCTTGTTGATGCTTTTGAAGGAACAATGCCACAAACTAGATTTGTTCTTAAAAAAGCTATTGAAGCCCATGTAAAACCAGTTGTTATCATTAATAAAGTTGATAGACCTAACGCCAATCCTCAAAAAGCTGTTGATGAAGTATTAGAATTATTTATGGAATTAGGTGCAAACGATGATTTCTTAGATTTCAAAGTTGCTTACACTAGTGCTTTAAATGGAACTAGCTCATTAAGCTTTGACCCTTCAACCCAAAAAGAAGGAATGGATCCAATATTCGACCTTATTTTAGAAAATATTCCTGAACCTAATGTTGAGGAAAATGGTCCATTACAAGTTCAAGCAGCTCTTCTTGATTATAACGATTATGTTGGAAGAATGGGCATTGGAAGAGTTCAAAGAGGAACTATTAAAACAAACGAAATAGTTACTTGTGCTAGACTTGATGGAACAACAAAACAATTTAAAGTTTTAAAACTCATTGGTTATAGAGGATTAAAGAAAGTAGAAATTGATGAATGTCACGCTGGAGATATTTGTGCAATCGCTGGTCTTCCTGATTTAAATGTTGGGGAGACAATTTGTGAAACTTCTTCTATCGATCCACTTCCAAAACTACACATTGATGAACCTACACTTCAAATGACATTTGGTGTTAATTCTTCTCCATTTGCTGGAAAAGATGGAAAATTATTAACAGCTAGACAAATTGAAGAAAGATTATTTAAAGAAGTTCAAAGAGATGTCTCATTAAAAGTTAGTAGAATTCTTAATACTGAAAGCTGGGTAGTTTCAGGAAGAGGAGAACTTCATCTTGGAATATTAATTGAAAATATGAGAAGAGAAGGATTTGAACTTGAAGTAAGTAGACCAAAAGTAATTGTTAAAGAAATTGATGGAATTAAAATGGAACCATATGAAGACTTATCTATTGAAGTTCCTAATGATTTTGTAGGTGATATCATGACTACTTTAGGAAATAGAGAAGCAACATTAATCGATATGGATACTGGAGATGTTAATACTAAAATTAACTATATTATTCCTTCAAGAGGTTTAATTGGATTTGTCTCTAACTTCTTAACATTAACAAAAGGTTATGGAATTATTGCTCATACATTTAAAGAGTTTAGACCAATAAATGAAAATAGTAAAATTGGGGAAAGACAAATTGGTGTACTTGTTGCAACAGATACAGGTCCTGCTACTCCATATGCCATTGAGCATGTTGAAGAAAGAGGTGTTATGTTTATTCTTCCTACAACTCAAATATATGAAGGTATGATTGTTGGAGAAAATAAGTACGATACAGATTTAGCAGTAAATGTTTGTCAAACTAAAAACTTAACTAACCAAAGAAGTGCTACAAAGAATCAAACAGTTGTCTTAAAAACTCCTAGAAAGATGACACTTGAAGCTTGTTTAGACTATATTAATAGCGATGAACTTGTTGAAATCACTCCTACAACATTCAGAATGAGAAAGAGAATTCTTCCTCTTGCTGATAGAAAGAAATGGGAAGCAAAAAATAAAGTTCAATAAAAAATAATGAGGTTTTACATAATTATTTGATGTAAAACCTCTTTTTTTATTCTACTGATTTTAAGCTTTCAGCCATATTAACTTTATTTACTCTATTAGAAATAATTATATTAACAATAAATGCAGTAACTACACTTAAACTAAATCCAATAACAAAACTAAACCAATATATAATGTAATGCCAAGAAATTAATGGAGTTATATTTGTACTTAATACTAAATATTCAAGTGGATAACCAAGTAATAAACCAAGTAATGCTCCTATAACTGTAAGAATCATGACTTCATATACTAATGATTTAGATATTTCTAATCTTGAAAATCCAAGCACTCTTAATGTTGCAATATCTCTACTTCTTTCTTCAAAGTTTAATATTGCTAAATTAATTAAAACCACAACTGCAAGAAGTATAGCAAAAGCTTTAATGGTATTAGTCATAGCTCTAATTGATGTCATATAAGAGCTTATTCTTTTTTCGTTATCAGTTCTTGAAACTAAACTACTTACACCTTCAACTTTAAGAAGATCTTCTTTAATTTCGTCTAAGTTTCTTAATGGTTTTCCTTTTGAATCAGTCTTGACATTTACCCAGGCATTTAAGCTTGTTTTACTTAAATCAGGTAATGTTTCATGATAAATAAATAAGGAATTATTAGCAAAAGTATAAAATATTTTGTCTACTTTCATGGAGCTATATTTCTTTCCTCCACAAACAAAATCAATTGTATCTCCAACATTAACTCCTAATTCTTCTGCTTTTCTTTGAGATAAAGCTACACTATTTAAATCCCAATGACCATTTTCATATTCATCATCAAATTTAAAGTTTTCAGCTTTATAACTAAAGTAAAAAATTGGAATATCAGCATTTTTATCTTTAAAGTTTACTGTTGAAGTAAGTTGAGAATATTCTTCACAGTTTTCAACTCCATCAATACTCTTAATAGTATCAATTAACGAACCTTTTTCAGTGCCTACCGAGTAAGTTAAAACATAGTCACAATCTAAATAAGATGCTAAATCACTATCTTTTCCATAATTAATAACATCTTCAACACCTAAACCAGCAACAAGAAGACCAGTACATCCCATAACACCAACTATAACCATAATTGATCTAGACATGTGTACTTTAATATTGCGTAAAGCCATCATTAAACTAACATGTTTAACTTTATCTTTACCTTTTTTATCTTTAAACTTAATTGCAGGACTCTTAGCTCTCATTGATTCAGCTGGCACATATTTAAGTTCGTTTCTAATAACAAAATATGTAATTAAACTGATGCAAATTACTACTCCAATTAATGAAGCAAATATAGCAAGAGTTGGGAAAGAATATCCAAGTGCTGGTAAAGAATATAAAATATCGTATTTAATATTCATAACAACAGGAATAACAAGAGGACCAATAATAGAACCTAAAATAACACCTATAATTCCAACTATATTCATATAGCAAAGGTAATATCCTAAAATAGTATTTTTAGTTATACCTAAAGCTTTCATAGTACCAATTTGAATACGTTGTTTTAACATCATTTGAGTAATAGTTGTTAAAACAACTAATATAGCTACAACAAAGAAAATAATTGGGAAACAATAGCTTAAATTGCGTGATTGAACAATATCATTTTGAATAATTGCATTTGATGGATATGAAGAAGCATCCATGATTCCTAACACTTTATCTTGATCAGGATAATTATTTAAATAATATTTTTGAATCTTTTCAATTACAGCTTTAATATCTTTATTTTTACCAACTTGAATAATAAGTTGATTGTAAACTTCCTTAAATAATTGAACATATTCATTGTTTTCATCCTTCATTATTTCATTCTTGCTTTGTTCAACATAAACGTATAAATATACATTAAAATCTTCTTTAATTGTTTCTAAACTACTCTTTAATTTATCTTTTAAATCTTCTTCTCCGACAGGGAATTTAATGTCATCAATAAAATCAAAAACATCATCATATTCAACACTTGCAGCAACTTTATCCATAATTGCACATAATAAAGTTCTTGCACTAACAATCATATTTGATGTAGAAAATGTACCGTTTTGAATATTTTCGGGATGTTTCATTACTCCATTAACTTTCATTGGTAAAACAATGCTGTCAGTGTTAAATACTTTTTCATACGCTTTTTGAATATCTTCTCTAATAATTTCTTTATTATCATTTATAAGTTTTACTAATGCTATTTTTTGTTCAAAAGTTAATTCTGGATTTGTATAAATTTGTTTAATAATTGTATCAACAATTTTATCGTAATCACTCATCAACATTTCTTTAATATTTCCAATGGTTGTTAAATCAAAAGAAACAGGGATTTCATCACCTAAAGAGAATGTTGAATCAGTAGCTTTTTCATATTGTTTAATTAATTCTTCATCAACAAAGAAGAAATCTTTATCTAAATCTTCATTTGAATAGTCATACTCTGCTTCATATTCTTTATTAATAACAGGTCTATCTACATAAATTAATGCATAAGCAGGAAGATCGTTTAAACTTGAAGGAACAAGGGTTCTAGTCTCTAAAGACCCATCATTTCCTATAAATTTTTCAATATTATCTTTATCGTTAATAGTGTTTTCATCAAAATTAACATTTAAAGTTACCCAAATATCAGCTAAATTTCCATTTTCTTTAGAATAAACAGAATTAACTCTTTTTTCAAACTCAATTGAATTGGCATTTAATCCAGTAAAAAGAGTTATTGCTATTCCAATAATAAAGATGATAGCAATAAGCTGTTTTAAATTCTTCTTTAAATCATGAAGACAATTAGAAACGAGTGTCTTAAATAATCTCATATTAGAACTCTATTTCACTAGGTAACTTTGGGTTAGTAATCTCTTCATTACCAACAATTTTCCCATCACTAACACTAATAATACGATCAGCAATAACGCTTATTGCTTTATTGTGTGTGACAATAATAACGGTTTTATTTTGTTCTCTACAAACTCTATGGAGTAATTCCATAATTTGTCTTCCTGTTTTACTATCTAATGCTCCAGTTGGTTCATCACAAAGTAAAAGAGTAGGATTTTTAACTAAAGCTCTAGCGATAGCAACTCTTTGTTGTTCACCTCCACTTAATTGAGCTGGGAAATTTTTTTCTCTTCCAGCAAGTCCACATAAACTTAAAATTTCATGTGAATCGAAATGTTTATCTACTAAACTTGAAGCTAAATATACATTTTCATATGCGCTTAAAGAAGGCATTAGATTGTAGAATTGAAAAACAAATCCAATATCTAATCTGCGATATTGAGCTAATTCTTTTTCATTCATTTTTGTAATATCTTTACCATTTAATAAGAATGTTCCTCTTGTTGCTCTATCCATCCCTCCAAGAATGTTAAGTAAGGTAGATTTTCCTGCTCCTGAAGGACCCAAAATCACTACTAATTCACCTTTTTTAATCTTAAAAGAGGCTTCATTTAAAGCTACAATTTCAGCTTCGCTTTTTTTCTTATTTCCATATATTTTAGTAAGGTTTTCACATACTATTTCATAATTTTCGTCCATATTTAGCCTCCTTTAAATTAATGGTGCAATAAGTCTTAATATACCCCATATTATTCGTTTAAATATTGAAGCATTTAAGTATTTATTTTTATCTTGTAATTGACTAGCATTAATCATCTCATCTAGATCGTTTACAATATCTTTTAAACAATTATTTTTATATAAAAATATTGAGTTTTCAAAGTGTAAATATAGGCTTCTATAATCTAAATTTACTGTTCCAGTTAAGGCATATTCATCATCAATCAAAACTACTTTAGCATGGTTAAATCCTGGGGTATATTCATAAATTTTACATCCTGCAAATATTAATGTTGGATAATAACTTTGAGACATGAATTTAACTATTTTTTTATCAGGAATTCCTGGAGTAACAATGCTTACATCAACTCCACTTTTTGCAGCAACACTTAAAGCAGTTAACAATTCTGAATCTAAAATTAAATAAGGGGTGGATATTTTAATACTCTTTTTAGCTTTAGAAATCATTGATAAAATAACACTTTTTGCTCCATCTTCTCCATCAAAAGGAACTTCTCCAAATATTGTTGTATATCCTGAAAAAGTAATGGATTTATCCATTAAATCACTATTATTTTTAAAACAATGTTCATTAAAAGATAGAGGTTGTTCATTAAATTTCTTTGAATAAAGAATATTCCAAGTAGAAAGAAAAAGAGAAGTTAAGCAATCAACTGCTTCGCCTTTTACCATACAAATATTATCTCTCCAATCTCCAAATCTAATCTCTTCATTGATATATTCATCAGCTAAATTACATCCACCAGTAAATCCAATAACTCCATCAATAATAATGATTTTTCTATGATCTCTATTATTTTGTCTAATATCTAATATTGGTCTAAGTCTATTAAATGATAAGCATTTAATATTGTTTTTTCTTGCATCTTTAAATGTTTTAGGCATTCTTCCTTTATTTGAACCAAAATCATCATAGATAATTCTAACATCTATTCCTTCTTTAGCTTTTTCTTTTAAAATATCTAAAATAGCATCAAACATGACTCCATTTGCAATAATAAAATATTCTAAAAAGATAAATCTTTTAGCTTTCTTTAATTCTTCTAAAATAAATGGGAATCCTTTTTGTCCATAGTTATAGTATGAAACTTCACTATTTTTAAATATTGAAGATAAACAACTTTCATCAATATATTTAGCAATACTTGCTACTTCTTCGTTTTCATTTTTAATTTCTTCTATAGTTTCTTTACAATCACTTTTATTTGAAATTAAATATTGATTTAACTTAGAATACCTAAGTTCTTTTTTCTTTTTTGTAGTAATCTTATTAGCAAAAAGAATATATAAAATTGCTCCAGCAAAAGGAAAAATTAAAACAACAATTACCCATGAAAGTTTAAAATCAACTTGAACCTTGGTATTTAATATAAAAATTCCTAAAATAAAATCCACTATAAAAAGAAGAATAACAGGAATATAAACATAATCTCCTACAGCATTAATGGTAATTGCAAAGTAAGCAAGTAGAATAACAAGAAGAAGCTCAATGAAAAAAACTAAGGCACAGAAGAAGGCTTTAATTGGGAAATGTATAACTTTTTTCTTTTTCTTTTTCTTCTTTGTAGACATACAAAAATTATACAATTATTTAGATATTTTTTAAATATAAACAATTACATTGTTTATCTATAACATTTTGTATAATTCTTGATAATCAAAAACTAAATTTTTACTAACTGTGGAAAGGAGTTCTTTTGAATTATGACCAAAAGTAACTAAAATTACTTCCATATTTAAAGCTTTTCCTACTTCATAATCATGAATTGTATCACCAACAAAAACCGATTCTTTTACATCAATATTTCTCTCTTTTACAAAGTCTAAAGCGTAGTCGATTTTACCTTTTCCTTGGATGTTGTTACTACCGATAAAATCATCAAAAAACATATCAATTCCCTTCTCTTTTAACTGTTTTATCAAATCTTCATGCTTTGTAGCTGATACTACATAAAGCTTATATCCATCGCTCTTTAATCTAGTTAAAAAGGGAATTAAACCATCATATAATTTTGTTTCTGTTTTAAATCTTTTATAAAATTCATTCATGAATTCTTTACTTAAAATATCAAAATCAATCTTATCAAGATCAAAACCAACTTTAATGTAATAATCTTTAACTGGAAAACAAAAAATATTTAAATATGTTTCCATTGAAAAAGTAGGAACTCCATATTTAATAGCAAGTTCGTTTTCAATATTAAAGGTTAATTGAACATCATCAAGTAATGTCCCATTAAAGTCAAAAAATATATTCTTAATCATAAAAAACTATATGATTTCCCACTTATTTTTTATTTCTTGAAATAAATTTCTCTATTTCAGAAATCTCTTTAATGATATTTCCACTAAGGTTAAAACTACCTTCTTCAGTGACTAAAATATCATCTTCAATTCTTACACCAATTCCTAATTCTTTAAAGTATAATCCTGGTTCATCACTAATAATATTTCCTGGTTCTAAAGGAAGATCTCTAAAACTAATATCATGAGTATCTAAACCAATATGATGAGAAATATTATGGAAATAATATTTTTTAATATCTTCTTTACATTTAATTAAGTTAGCTTTTAAACAATGAGTTGCTAAAAAATCAATAACTAAATCATTTAGTTCTCTAATTGTAATTCCAGGTTTAATAGTTTCAATAACCATCTTATTACAACCTAAAACAATTGAATAAATTGTCTTTTGTAATTCACTAAATTTTCCACTAATTGGATAAGTTCTTGAAATATCGGCGCAATATCCATTATTTTTTGCACCTAAATCTAACAAAATTAAATCGTTTTTATTAGTTTTTGCTAAAGGAGTTGGATAATGTAAACAAGTAGCATTTACTCCACTAGCACAAATTGTTGGGAAACTTAATGGAGAATAATCATAATCTTGGATTGTATAGAAGAATAGTGCAGCATATTTATATTCATATGTATCTTCTTTTAAGTTTTTCATTATTTCTCTTAAACCGATATTAGTTTTAGCAATAGCTTCTTTCATTTCTTCTATTTCTTGTTTAGATTTAACCATTCTTAATCTAACAATAAGAGGGAAGATATCAATAAAGTTTTTTGTATCGTAATTTAACTTTAAATTATTAATATATGTTTCAATAAATATATTATTTCCAATTTTTTGTTCACTATCAAAATCTAAATAAATATTGCTTATATTTGAAAAAGAAGAGTTTTTATCATTTAAAATCATTCCAAACATTGAATCAAATGAATTTACATATAAAACATTTTCAATTCCGCTTAATTTAATAGCTTCAAAAGTAGTTAATCTTTTTCCATACCACTTTTCTTTTACTTCATCATATTCACTAATAAATAAATATTCCTTAGTATTTCCACATCCTTTTAAAAGGATAAGAACTGAATTTTCTTGTTCAATATTAGTTAAATAATAGAAATTTCTATTTGCTAAAAATGGACAAGTATCATCTGCGCTTTGTTTTTTACTTGTTCCTGCAAATAAAACAGCAACAGAAAAATCTTCCATTTTATCTAATAATTTTCTTCTTCTTTCTTTAAATTCACTTACACTAATCATTTGTTTTCTCCATAGAAATTATTTTCTTAATAACAGGATTAATTTCTTCCATTTCTATATTATCAACTTCTCCTAAATCTATTTTAGAAGTATTAGTTGGTCTAATTGGGAGTTTAGCAAGTAATTCTAAATCATTCATCTTAGCTAATCCTTTAGAATTACCTTCTCCATATAAATAAATCTTTTCTTTACAATTTGGACATTCAACATAAGACATGTTTTCAACAATTCCTAAAATGTTAATATCCATAGTATTTGCCATGTTAATTGCTTTTTCTACAATTAAACTTACTAAATCTTGAGGAGATGTAACGATAATAATTCCATCAAGAGGAATGGATTGGAAAGTAGTTAATGTAACATCACTTGTTCCTGGAGGCATGTCAATTAATAAATAATCTAATTCTTCCCATAAAACATCTTTATAAAATTGTCCTAAAAGAGTAGTTATTAATCCTCCTCTCCAAATAATAGGATCGCTCTCGTTTTCTACTAACATATTTGAAGAAATCATTTTAATATTTGATTTAGAAATAGCTGGATAAATGTGTCCTTCTTTATCTCCATAAGCTCTTTCATGAACTCCAAAACCTTTTAAAATAGATGGTCCAGTAATATCTCCATCTAAAATACCTACTTTATATCCTAATTTATTTAGTTTTGAAGCAATTAAAGAAGTAACAAAACTTTTTCCTACTCCACCCTTTCCACTAACAACAGCTATACAATGCTTAATTTTACTTGTTTCATTTTTAAGTTTAACAATTCTACTTGAACAACCTTCAACTCCACAACTTGAACAATTATGACTACATTCACTCATATTAAACTTCCCTCAATCTTTCTTTTTCTATAATAGACGCATTTAATATCATACCATAAAATGTGTTTTCTAACTCGTTTATTACATCTTTAGATGAATAAAATTCTATAGTAGATACTTCATCGTAAATAACATTAACAATTTCATATTTAAATTTAGTTAAGTATCCTTTAATTAAATTTATATTTTCTAACTTTACTTCTAATTTAATTAGGAATTCTGTATAAATTTCATAAAATTTAGCTTTGTTGATGCTTTCTAATCCACTTTCAACGTATGTTCTTAAAAGTCTTCCTGCACCTAAAAGAACTCCTCCAAATATTCTAACTACAATTAAAATACAATTTGTTAAATTATTCTTATTTAATAATTCATATAGGGGTTTACCAGCTGTTCCACTAGGTTCTCCATCATCACTATACTTATAGTTAGAATTAATTATATAGGCATAACAAACATGTCTAGCTTTAACAAATTCATTTCTTTTTTGTTTAATTATTTCATTAACTTTACTTTCATCATTAAGAGGAATTAAAAAAGAATAAAATTGAGATTTACTGACTTCAATTTTACTAGAATATTCTTCCTTAATCGTTAATACTTTTTTCATTCAATTTACCTTTATTTATTATATAATAATAAAGTACAACTTATGAATGAAAAACGTAAATGTGTTAAATGTAAATTGCTAATTGATTCAGATTTAGATACTTGTCCTTATTGTGGATATCTTCAAAATAATGAGGAAATACACGAGAATTCAAGTGAAAATAATGAATCTAAAGAAGTTGTTAGTGTCGAAAAAAAAGATACTAGAAATTTTAATTTGTTCGATTTTGAACCAAAAGATACAAGGGTCCACGTAGTTAAACAAATATTTTTGTTTTTAACTGGTTGGATTGGAATGACCATTATTTCTTTACTTCTTCAATATATTTCTTTATCTATTAGCGAACCATTATTTGATAATACAAGAGGAATAGGAATTTTAAACTTTGTTATCTATTTTATTCTTTTTGGAATACTGTCTTTAATATGCTGTTTTGATATGCCAAAACTACTTTCTACATTTAAAAAAGGTAAGGGATTCCTCACTGATTTAGGGTATGGAGGAGTTTTAGTTTCTGTTTCCATTGCTGTTTCTATTACATTTAATTTAATTGGAAAAATATTAAATATTAAGGTTGCTGATAATCAAAACGAAACTGGAATTAACTCTATTGTTTCCATTTACCCTATGCTTTCATTACTAATTTTTGGATTCTTAGGTCCTATATGTGAAGAGTTTACTTATCGTGTAGGCTTATTTGGATTACTTAAAAGAGGAAATAGGATCCTTGCCTATGTATTGACTGCTGTTATTTTTGGATTTATTCATTTTGATTTTAATTGTTTAGCAAGCAACAATGCTTCATTAATTATTAATGAGTTTTTAAATCTTCCTTCATATTTAGCTGCTGGGATTACACTATGTTTTATTTATGAAAAAAGAGGTTTTGGCGGATCTTGTGTAGCTCATATTTTAAATAATGTAATTTCAATTTTATTTACTATACTTTCAGGGTTTATTGCATGATAATTTCTAATTTTATATTAAAAATCATAGCTTTAATATTTATGACTATAGATCATGTTGGAGTGTTTTTACCCTATTCAACACTTCAAACTGTATTTAGAATATTGGGTAGAATTGCTCTTCCTATTTTTATTTACACTACTTTAGAAGGATGTAGAAAAACTAAAGATATTAAAAAATACATGTTAAGGCTAGGTTTTATGTCTATATTAATGTATATAGCAATTACTGGCGCTCAATTAGTTCTTTATTTTACAAATGGTAAAGTAATGATCTTCCAAAATATGTTTTTTACTTTCTTAAATCTAGTATTTATTTACTACTTATTCATGGTTAATAAGAATAAATATAAAAGATTTATGGTTATTATTCCTATTTTAATTTTTATAGGATCATATACTTTTTATTTAGCAAGATCAAACGGATTTGATGAGTTTGTTAGTACTATATTTTTAGATGGATTTACTACAATGTATAGTCTTGAAGCTTCTATTATGTTTGTTATAGTTTTAGTAGGAATCTATATTTATGAAAAAATTGTTAAAAAGAGATTAGATAATGATAAAAATTTAATAAATGAATTTTTAAATTCCAAGAAAGCTCAATTAAGTAGAAATTTAATTATGACTTTAGCAATTATGGCTGTTTCTTTAATTATGTATGCTATGACTTATGAAAATATAGCTTCATTTACTTTTGGTAATGTAATTGTATATAACACCTATTTCATAATCTCTTTTCCATTCATTCTAATGTATAGTGGCAAAAGAGGATATTCTAATAAATATATTAATGGAGCATTTTACTTGTATTATCCTTTACATATTGGGATAATAACATTGATATTTACATTAATAGGAGGATTTTAAATGTATAAAGAAATAGAAACTAGAACTGAATTTAATGAAATCGTTAAAGAAAACAAATTAACAATTGTCGACTTCTTTGCTACTTGGTGTGGACCATGCAGAATGTTAGCTCCTGAACTTCACGATCTAGCCTTAGAACATGAAGAATTAAATATTGTTAAAGTTGATGTTGATAAATTACCTGAACTTGCTGGAATATATTATATTAGTGCTGTTCCTACACTTATCTTCTTCAAAGAAGGAAAGATTTTAAATCAAGTAAGTGGATACATGGATAAAGAAGCACTTGAAGAAATAGCTTCAAACTTAAAATAGTTAAGATTGCACAATGAAAATTGTGCTTTTTTACTATTTATTTTGTATTTAAATTAATTGTATAATTAAAACAATGGAGAAATACCCAAGTGGTTGAAGGGGTCAGTTTCGAAAACTGATAGTGGGTAAAACCAGCGAGGGTTCGAAACCCTCTTTCTCCGCCAGAATGTAACCCTGTCCAAATTAGACGAGTTAAATATAAACTTAAAGAAATCGGTATTATACCGATTTTTTCTTTAAATTAATGGTAAAAAAATCGTTTTTTAATTTATAAGAAAAACACCCTAGAAATATTTTAATTGCATAAAATTCGTTAATAATATGCAATTAAACGATTTATTAGATACAAATGATGATTATTCAATTGGTAAATTATCTACCTTATTAGAATGGAATAATGCTGTTCCAGTTGATGAATTTGAAATTCAAAGAAATAATAGAATCTATGAATATCAAGGCAATAGAAACCCATTTATTGATTATCCTGAATTAGCAAATAAAGTATTCTAAATTTATATAATTAATCTAAAATATCTCCTTCAATGAAGGAGATATTTTTAGTTTATTTTTCAAATGATTATTTAAAAATAAGTAGCTATTCAATAGGTTTTCTAAAGAAATTACCATAAACTTGGTAAATTGGAAATTCATTTATAAAACATTTTGGATCGGCTTGTTTACAAATAAATATTACTTTTTTAGCTTCATTTTTTCTAACAGTCATATAAATTAAATATTTCTTTTCTTCACTATATCCACCCTTAGCATCAATGATTGTACAACCATGCGGAATATTTGCTAATATTGCCTGACTTAAATTTTTGTTACTTGTAATAATTTGAACACACTCTTTTTTATTCGAAACATTAATCGTATTAACTACAATGCTACATAAAACCATATATAATCCAGTATATAAAAACATTATTACTGCTAAAGAAGGCTCAATTGCACTTACATCGTTAGGATTTAATGTTGCTCCATGAGGTTTAACAATTCCTCCACTAATTGTTGAAACTAAACAAAAAAGAATTATAACAATTATGTTTAATCCAGCTGTATATCCACCAATTTGTTTGCTTTTTCTTTCACCAAAATAGAAAGCTAAAATGTCTAATCCTCCAGCTGTAGAATCAATTAAATAGGCAAGTGAAGAAGCTGTACCGGTAGTTAATGAAGCAAAGAAAATACGAGCTATTGGTTCTTCAAAAACATAATTTGCAATTTGATTAATAAAATCGGTTGGTTTTGAATTAGGTAAGAAGATACCAAATAATGTTACAAGAGCAACATTTAAAATAGTATATACTGTAAATTTTTTACCAATTTTGAATAAACCTAAAAGAATTAAAGGTACATTTACAATTAAATATATAATCCAAAACAAAATTTCTCTATTAGTTGGATTATTTAACCAATTCCATCCAAGTAATTCTAAAAACTTACATAAAATTTGACTTATTCCACTTCCTCCACAGCTAGCTAATGTACATAACACTGTGAAGTTTTCAGTTGTTGCTAGTATTTCTTGATATTTAGGAAGTACAGCATAATTTGGAGCTATAAAAGCCTTAAATCCAATTGAAAAAACAATAGCTGAAAGAGTGGTTAATATTACATAATATGTATGTTTTAAAATACTTTTTTGATGAGGATGATCAAACAAATAATTTACAACTTTTCTTTTAAATCTTTTAAGTTTGTTCATAGATACGTTAAATATTATATTAATTTAGAATCAAAATACAATAAAAATAAATGCTAAATGCCTATAATTTTTGTATTTTTTAAAATATTTAAAAAGCAGGATTCTTCTTGCTTTTTTTCTTTATTTTAACTAAATAGAACTAAGAGAAAGTGTAAAAGTCTTTAAAAGTATAAGAATTATTGGACTCATCTTGAATTTCTGAAACTGTATAAATTTTATTTCCATAAGCTACATCTGAAACTTTAATAGTATCTCCAACAGATACTGTTCCTCTATTAATAACGCCAGAAACAGCAATACTAGAACTAAAAGTTAAGGAATATAATATCTATACCGAATATATCGACATAAGACACCATTATTAAAAATATAAATATGAAATTAACACTAAGATCTAAAAACAACCTATGTTGTACTTCTAAATGATTGCTTATTCCTTGAAATACTCCACATAAAAGAAACAAAAATAAACTAACAATATATAAAATTAAGTTATTCTTATTAATGTGTCTTTTCATCTTTTTATTAAAAAACTACATGATTTACCACTTATTTTTAACTTTTTCAGCAAAACCTAAAGCATCTATAATTTTAATTTCTCCATCTATAGTTTTAAATGTTCCATTAAACTTTCCAAATACTTGATGAGCATCTTGAGCAATGATTAAAACATCTGTTTTATCATGTCTATCAATTATAGGAGTAAATTCTAAATCAATATCTTTAGATGGAGAATAAATTCTCCATTTATTTAAATATATTTCTTTACCTTTATTATCTTTAGAAATATCAAATATACAATCATCAAACTTATAAGCTTTATCGTTTACAAAAAGCATATTTTCACTTGCTTTAGATGTATCTCCAAAACCATAACCTAAATTAAATCCAATTCTATTTTTATTTTCATCTTCATAAGAAAGAGATGACCAATACCATGTATTTTTATATGTCCAAACACCTCTTCCCCAATCTAAAACACCATAAACATTATTAAATTTATGGTTAATATTACCATATTTAAAGTAACCTTCTCCATTTAACAAATTAATCTTTTGATTATAGTAAAAATGTTTCTTTTTTAAAAAAGGAGTGGCAATTACCATAGATTTTGGAGTAGTTTCATGTAAAACAAACTTACATTCAAACTCCTTTTTCTTCTTAGTTAACATTTTACATTCAAGAATTCTTTTTCCATCTTTTACTTCAAATTTAAAATTAGAATTTTTAGTGTTCTTTTTACTAATTCCTTCCTTACTTGTTAAAGGTAGATTTACTTTACCTTTAGGAAACCAATACATTGAAGAATTGTTTTCGTAAGTTCTATTATTAAAATCTAAAATAGAAAAACTAACTAATCCCATATATCCATTATCATCAATAGTTAAAGCTATACCATATTCATCATCTCCAATATAGTAATAATCCCATTCTTTTATTTTAAGTTTAGATACTTTTATATTTTCTTTATTATATTTTTTTATTAACGAAGTAGCATAACCAGCTTCATTTAAATTTCCTTCTTTAGTTAATAAATCACCTTCATTTAATAAGTTATTTCTCATAATTGACTCCGATAATTATACATATAAATTATTTAATTTCTTTAAAGTAGAAAATATTTAACGCTCTTAAAACGTCTTTTTTCATAGCTTCTTTAGCATTGAAAGCTATGTCATGATAAAAAACTATATCTTTATCTTTAATAACATATTCTCTTGTAGCATAAACTCCTTCTCTAGCCATGTAAGAATAATAGTTAATTTTTCTAACTCCTCTATTGATTGCTTCAATATAATCTTTTGGACTTACTCCACTTCCTCCATGCATTACAATAGGAAGTTTTGTTTCTTTATGAATTGTCTCTAATCTTTCAAAATCTAATTTTGGAGTTTCTTTATAAATTCCATGAGCTGTTCCAAAAGAACAAGCTAAAGCATCAATATTTGTATCTAGCACAAATCTTTTTGCTAATTCTGGATCAGTATATAAATCTTCTTTTTTAGTAATTGCTTTTGTTTGAGCTGATTCTCTTCCACCTAATACACCAATTTCGGCTTCAACACTAGCATTATATTTTTTAGCCATTTCAACACAGATTCTTGTATTTTTTACATTTTCTTCATAAGGAAGAAGAGATCCATCATACATAACACTACTAAATCCTAATTCTAAGGCTTCTTTAATATAATCAAGATGTTCTCCATGATCTAAATGAACACAAACTTTAACCTTACTATTTTTAGCAAGTTCTACCATTACTCTTCCTATTATATGTAAAGGAGCAATTGGTTCATGAAGTTCAGCGTGCATTATTATAACTGGAACATTTTTCTCTTCACTTGCTTCTAAAACGGCAATTAAACTTTCTAAAGTAGGAGTATTAAAAGCTCCAATTGCTATATTATTTTCTTCAGCATACTTTAAAATCTCATTCATTGTAACTATCATAATTTTCTCCAAAAAATAACTTGTTATAAATATTATACTACAATGATCATTTAAAAATTATATTAAATCCTTATTATATATAATTAATAACTTCTATAAATTAAAATACCCTTCTTTAAAATATATTGGGTGAATTCACTTTTAGTATCAAAATCTTTCATATCTAATACTTGTACTGATTTAGAAAATATTTTTTCTAAATCTTCTTTTACAAGACCACTACCATAGTCATCTAGTGAAGATTTAATTAATATTTGTATTGGACTAGATTCATTTACTTGTTTTGTAATGTATTCCCCATATAAATACGCTCTTTTAACTTTATATTTTTTCATTGTGTCTCTAACTAAAAACTTTATTTGTTTAACTTTATATATTCCTTTAGTTGGAGAATACTTACTTAAAGAATCTAATTTAAACTTAATTAAAAGATAAATCCAATCAGGAATAGAAGTTACTCCTTCTTCATAATTTTGATAAGTTCTATAAGGCATATTTAAAAAAGATGCTATTTCTTTTTGAGTAAAACCATTTTTAATACGTAATTCTTTTAATCCTTTATTCATTATAAAAATTATACACCTATCAGGTGTGTTTTGTAAATGTAAAGATATAATTTAATGAAAATTCTTTCATTATCATTCTAAATTTTTGATAGTGTCAAATATTTTATTAAATTGCGATAATATCGAAATAATTTTGGAATAAAACTACTAAAAATATACTAATTGATAATATGATTTTTTTGTTTCATTTATTTTCATTTTATTTTAAAAAAATTATATTAAAATATACATACACGAATTTAAGGAGTTAAACATTATGATTAGAGTTAAGAAAAGAGATAATACAATTATCGATTTTGATTTAGAAAAAATTAAGAATGCTATTAAACAAGCTTTCGAAGCTACTAACAAAGTTTATAACGAACAAATTATTGAATTAATTGCTTTAAGAAGTACAGCTAATTTCAATTCAAAGATCAACGATCAAGTTATCCATGTTGAAGATATTCAAGATGGTGTTGAAATTGCTTTAATTCAATCTGGTTATGTAGATGTTGCTAAAGCTTACATTACATATAGAAAACAACACGAAAACATTAGACAATTAGCTGCGACTGAACTCGATTTTAAGAAAACAGTTGATAACTATTTAAATATTAATGACTGGAGAGTTAAAGAAAACTCAACAGTTACTTATTCAGTTGGTGGACTTATTCTTTCTAATAGTGGTGCTATCACTGCTAACTATTGGTTAAGCCAAGTCTATGATAAAGAAATCGCTGATGCACATAGAAATGCTGATTTCCATATTCATGATTTAAGTATGTTAACTGGATATTGCGCTGGTTGGAGTTTAAAACAACTCTTACTCGAAGGATTAGGTGGAGTTACCGGAAAAATCACTTCTTCTCCAGCCGGACATCTTTCAACTTTATGTAATCAAATGGTTAACTTCCTTGGAATTATGCAAAACGAATGGGCAGGTGCTCAAGCCTTCTCAAGTTTTGATACATATTTAGCTCCATTTGTTAAGGTTGATAACTTAACTTATAAGCAAGTTAAACAATGCTTACAAAGCTTTATTTTTGGTGTAAATACTCCTTCTAGATGGGGTACTCAAGCACCATTTACAAATATTACTCTTGACTGGGTTGTTCCAAACGATATGGCTGAATTAAATGCTATCGTCGCTGGTAAAGAATGTAACTTCAAATATAAAGATTGTGTCAAAGAAATGGCTATGATTAATAAAGCTTTCATTGAAATTATGATTGAAGGTGATGCTAATGGTAGAGGTTTCCAATATCCAATCCCAACTTATTCAATTACTAAAGACTTCGATTGGAGCGATACAGAAAATAACAGATTATTATTCGAAATGACAGCAAAATATGGTACTCCATATTTCTCAAATTACATCAATTCAGATATGCAACCAACTGATGTTAGAAGTATGTGCTGCAGATTAAGATTAGATCTTAGAGAATTAAGAAAGAAATCTGGTGGTTTCTTCGGTAGTGGTGAATCAACTGGTAGTGTTGGTGTTGTCACAATCAATATGCCACGTATTGCTTATTTAGCAACAGATGAAAAGGATTTCTATTCAAGACTTGAAAACTTAATGGATATTGCTGCTAGATCATTAAAGATTAAACGTACATTTATTTCAAAACTTCTTGATGCAGGATTATATCCATATACAAAGAGATATTTAGGAACATTCAATAACCACTTCTCAACAATTGGATTAGTTGGTATGAATGAAGCTTGTTTAAATGCTAGATGGTTAAGAAAAGATTTAACCCAAAAAGAAGCTCAAGACTTCACAGTCGAAGTACTTAACTTCATGAGAAATAAATTAAGTGATTACCAAGTTAAATATGGTGATTTATACAATCTTGAAGCAACTCCAGCTGAATCAACTTCATATAGATTAGCAAAACATGATAAGAAGAGATATCCAGATATTATTACTGCTGGAGAAGATGACGAAGATAAGGTTCCATATTATACAAATAGTAGCCATCTTCCAGTTGGATATACCGATGACATTTTCAAAGCTCTTGATATCGAAGATAAATTCCAAACACTTTATACATCAGGAACAGTTTTCCATACATTCTTAGGTCAAAAACTTCCAGATTGGAAATCATGTATGAATCTTGTAAGAAAGATTGCAGAAAACTACAAACTTCCTTACTTCACAATGTCTCCAACATATTCTGTCTGTAAAGAACACGGATATATTCAAGGTGAACAATGGGTTTGCCCACATTGTGGAAAACCTACTGAAGTCTATTCAAGAATTACTGGCTACTATCGTCCACTTCAAAACTGGAACGATGGAAAAGCTCAAGAATTTGAAGATAGAAAAGAATATGTTCTTGGAAATTCAGTTTTAAAAGCTAAAGAAGGTTCAGCTTGTGAAATTAAAAAAGAAGAAAAACAAGAAGTAATCAGCGATGAATTATTGCTTTTCACAACAGCTACATGTCCAAATTGTAAAATGGCTAAAATGATTCTTGATTCTAAAAAAATCGCTTACAAAGTAATTGATGCTAACGAAAACCAAGAATTATGCATTAAATTAGGAATTAAAGGTGCACCAACACTTCTTGTTCCAATTAATGGACACTACGATGTATATGCAAATGCTAGTGAAATAAAGCGATTTGCTGAAAATCATCATTAATATTATGTTTGATACAATTATTATTGGTGGAGGGCCAAGCGGATTAAGCGCAGCCCTCAACTTAAGAAGAGATAACAAAACTGTTCTTATAATAGAAAAAGAAGGAATTGGCGGACAAATTGCTAAAAGTCCAAAAGTAGAAAATATTCCTGGAACTAAATCTATTAGCGGATTAGAATTTGTAGATAACTTAACTTCTCAAGTTATGGACTTAGGTGCCGAATTTGAGTTTGATGAAGTATTAGAAGTTAAAAAGATAAATACCTATTTCGAAGTTAAAACTACATATAATTCTTTTCAAAGTAAGACAATTATTATTGCAACAGGAGCAAAACATAGAAAGATGAATCTTCCTCATGAAGATGAATTAATCGGAAAAGGAATTTCATATTGTGCTGTTTGTGATGGTGCTTTCTATAAAGATCAGGATGTAGTTTTAATTGGAGATGCTAATACTGCCCTTCAATATGCTCTTGTCTTAGCTTCATATTGTAAACATGTTTATTTAAATACATTATTTGATAAGTTCTTTGGAGACAAAATTCTTATTGATAGAGTATTAACAAAAGAGAATATTATTGTTGAACACAATCTTAACTTAATTAAGATAAACGGAACAAACGAATTAGAATCTCTTGTATTTGAAAATACTAAGACAAAGGAAATTAAGGAATTTAAAACTAATGGCTGCTTTATTGCAATTGGACAAATTCCTCAAAATGAAATATTTAAAGATTTAGTTGATTTAAATAAAGGTTTTATTGTTACAAATGAAAAAATGGAAACTAAAACTGAGGGAGTCTATGCAATTGGTGATTGTAGAGATAAATTATTGAGACAACTAACAACATCATTTAATGATGGTAGTATTGCTTCATACTTTGTAAGTCATTATATTGATACAAAATTTTAAAAAATAAAGGCTATTAAGGTAAAACTTAATAGTCTATTTTTTATAAAAACTATATTAAATCCTAACTCTTTTTATTCATAACCTCTTAAAGAAATGAATTCAACACTATCACTTAAAATTTCTTCAAATCTTTTAGCTTCTTCTAAACTTATATCGTGAAGATTAGGATTTATACAATAGGAAGAAGAAACAAAATGTTGAAGATACATTTTTTTAGCACCTTTAACTATTTCTTTCATTTCTTTTATTTTTTCTTCATCATGAAATTCTTTTACTAAAGTTGTGCGAAATTCATATGAAATCCCACTTGTTTTTAAAATATTGATGCTTTCTTTAATGTTTTCTAAATTGACTTTTGGTAATCCAACAATTTCATGATAATTAGAAAAACTACCTTTAATATCCATTGCAATATGATCCACTAAGTCATTATCAATTAAATATTTAATAACTTTGGGATTAGTTCCATTTGTATCAAGTTTAATTTTATATCCTAACTCTTTAATAATTTTACATTTTTCAATTAAATCATTCATTAGTGTAGGTTCTCCTCCACTAATTACTACTGCATCTAGCATTCTTTTTCTTTCTTTTAAGTAAGCTAATATTTCATTAAAATCAATCTTATTATTTTTAAATAATACTAAACTAGAGTTATGACAAAATGGACATCTAAAATTACATCCTTCACAAAACAAAATAGTTGATAAATTATTATCATAATCAACTAAAGATAATTTCTCCCAACCTACAAAATCCATATGAAATCCTGACTCTTTTCTATTAATTATTATAGTTTGTTTTATATAATTAAACAAACTAAAAGCAATAAAATAGGAATAAATAATATTCTTTTAAGTTTAATTTTAATATAAATTAAACTACAATATTTCATATGAGCAAGAATTTCTTTAAACATTTAAAAGTAGTTACTAAACATAGATTTTTAGTATTTAAATTTGCTTGTAAAGTAGGTATACCTTTTCAAGGAATGATTCATGATTTAAGTAAATATTCTTTTAAAGAATTTTCAATAAGTGAAAAGAACTATACTGGTTATCAATCTCCTTTACTTACTGAAAGAAGAAATAATGGTATGTTTTCTGATTGTTTTGTTCATCACACTAATAAAAACAAACATCATTTTGAATATTACATAGATTTCTTTATGGGAGATGTAATATTAAAAATAATGCCATATAAATACAATTTAGAATATGTAATTGATGTATTGAGTGCTTCTATGACTTATAATGGTAAAAACTTTAAATCTAATATGCCTTATGATTATTTCCTTTCTAAAAATAAAAAATACTTAATGCATCCAGCTAGTAAAGAGTTTGTACTTGAATGTTTAAAAAGATATAAAGAGTCTGAATTTAAACATTTAAAGAAAAAAGAAACTAAAAAGCTATATGAAGAGATCAAAAAAAGGTACACATTAACATACAAGGTACCTTTCTATTCTTTAAATAATAAATATGAATTTATAGAAATTACTAAACCTTGGTAATTATAAACGAGCCTTCTCCTTCAATGAAGGCTTTTTTAGATGCGGGGATAAAGAAAGTATCAAATTTCTTAAAATCCATATTATTTATTGTTCCTTTTCCCTCAATAAAAGTAATGGAAGCAAATGAAGTATCGTCATTTTCTATTTCATAACTATTGGTAAAACTTACTTTTTTAGAAGTAAAATACTTACAACTTCCAATAACATCTTTGTTAAAAGATATTGGAGCATATTTTTTATAATCAATTACTTTTAAGGCTTTTTCTATATGTAATTCCCTGCTATTTCCATTTTTATCTTTACGATTATAATCATATAAACGATATGTTAAATTACTATTTTGTTGAATCTCTATTAATGTTACACCTTTACCAATTGCATGAATTGTTCCAGATTTAATAAAGTAACACTCTCCTTTATTTACCTTAAAGAAATTTAAATGATCTAAAATAGTCCCGTTATTTAAAGCTTCTTTAATATTTTCTTCATTTTCATCTTCTTTAAAACCAACATATATTCCAGCATTCTCTTCACTTTCAAGAATATACCGCATCTCAGTTTTACCATATGAATTTTCATATTTTAAAGCATATTCATCGCTTGGATGAACTTGAACACTTAAATTATCACTTGAATCAATAAGCTTAATTAAACAAGGAAAAAAAGGAAAACTAACTACGTTTTTTCCTAAATCGCTATGATTTACCACCTCTTTTAATGTTTTTCCTTTATCTTTACCACTATCAATTAAAGTTAATCCATCATCATGAAAAGAAAGTTCCCAAGTTTCACTAATTATATCTTCATTACTTCCTTTTCCATATTTTTTTAATTTGGTTCCACCCCAAATATAACTTTTAATAGCAGGTTTTAATTTAACAATATCCATACTTATAATTGAATAATATATCTATTATTCTTTAATATTCCTCCATTTTTCTTTATAACATTTATAAAGTTTTTATCTTTAAAAGATGAATCAATTACAATCTTATAATTTCTAAATTTATTAAGAAGGAAAGCAACACATTCTTTAAAGGTTGAATACTCATTCATATACAATGAATCTATTAAAATCTCATGTGTTTCATCACTATTTTTCATAAATATTAAAGAATCAAGTTTATTAAAAACAAAGATCATCAAGCAAAAATTATTATCATTACTTAAAAACAAACTGATATCATCAGAGGTAATTTGTTTATTAAATTTATTAATATGATTAATAATTTCGTTAGTAGGTTTTGTCAAATATTTAACTTGAATTTTAGCCATGTTACATTACCAAACAAGCAGCTCCAATTACACCTGCATCATTCTTTAATTTTGCACATTTAATTTCTACCTTTGGAGCATCTTTCATACCATAATAATTCTTTTCACAATAATCTTTAATTTTATCAATTAAATAATCACCTTGATTAGAAACTCCTCCACCAATCAAAATAACTTGAGGTCTAAAAATATTACATACATTTAAAATACCTGTTCCTAAGTATGAAATATATTCATCAAGTAATTCGTTAGCTGCTTTGTCACCTTTTTTAGCACACTCAAATGAAGTTAATCCATCTATGTTTTCAATATTATTTTTACAATATTCCCACATTAATGAATCTTTATTTTCTAACATTTTTTCTTTTGTTAATCTTAACAATGCTCTAGCACTTGCGTAAGCTTCAAAACATCCATTTAACCCACATGAACAAGGAACTCCACCTACTTTAATAATCATATGTCCTAATTCTGTACCTTTTGAATTAAATCCTTCATATAATTTATGATCGATAATTACTCCACAGCCAACACCAGTACCTAATGTTAATAAAACTGTATCTGAATAACCTTTTGAAGCACCAAATCTGTTTTCAGCTAAAGCAGCAACATTAGCATCGTTACATGCTTTAACTTTGACATTATATTCTTTTAATTCATCATAAAAATTAATATTAGTAATTTGAAGATTATGAGCATTTTCTAATAAACCTGTTTTACTATCAACAAGTCCTGGAAGACCTAATCCAATTCCTGATATTTCTTTATCTTTATTTTCATCAATTATTTTATTAATTAATCCCTTTAAATCGTCAATAAATACTTTATTTCCTTTACCAACTTGAGTAACTACTCTTGCTTTATAAAGAATATTTCCCTCATTATCGACAATAGCTCCTTTTAAGGACATTCCTCCAATATCAATACCAATATAATATTTTTTCATAATTAAACTCCTAAACATAAATATTATACAATATTTATTTTTATAATATTATTTAAATTAGCAATAAAAAAATCAGTGCTCTTACTTTAATTTTTAAACACCGATTTTTCTAATTACTTACAAAGAACTTTAATCTTGTTATCTGTAGCAACAGTAATGATATCAACAATTGAAAAGATAAAACCAATAATAGGAATAATACATAAAATTCCCATTACTAATGTAAGTGGTTCTTTTTTGTTGTCAACATATGTAAAAATTCTATATAATCCTGCAAAAACCCAACCCCAAATTGGAATTAATAAAATAATTTTTACTAACTTATCAAGACCATCAAACCATTTTTTCATATTTAAGCCTCCTTTTATTAATTATATCAAAAAATATAATATGTAAATATTAATATGTCGTATCTTTTGTATAAACAACTACTCTACTCCATTTACTAGTTAAGTTTCTTATAAATATAATTACAAATAAAACTAAATATGCTCCAGCTAGTAAAGCTAGTCCATAAATAAATGTAGAAATTAAGGCTCCTATCCAAACTGGATTGGTTTTAAATATCGAACTTAATACAGGAAGTTGGAATCCATAAGTCCAACCAACATTCCATAAATTAAATCCTTCAACCCATTCATTATAATTTAAACATAAAGGAATAATTACATTTAAAGCTTGAACAATAAGTAACATTGCAAAGCACATTAACCAAGGTTTAATAACGATTGTTTTAATATGACGAGCATTTAAATCTCCAATTCGATAATAACCAAATACTAATGCACCTAAATTCATTAAAATAATATGCCAAACAATAGTATGAACTACTAGTCCCCAGTCTCCAAACCATCTTCCATCAGCTAGTTGGAATCCTCCTAGCACTAAATCTAATCCACCTAAAAGAACAGCTATTCCACCAATAAAAGCATATAAACCTATAAATAAAGTAATATCTTGTTTTAACTTATTATTTTTAATAAATGGAACAAGCGGAGCAAAATAAATATGCATTGAACAAAGCTGTAAAGGCAATATTTTCCAATAGTAATGACCAAAATTTTCTTGTCCAGGCAAGTAATGATACATTTTTGCATATGTTACTTGTTTAAATATTTCAAAAAGGAATAAGAAAATACCTATTCCAAAAATTATATATTCAAAAACTTTTCTTTTATATCTAAGTCTATAACCTAATCTATAAATTAAAGGAAACAAAAGAAAACCAATAAAAATCATTATAAATACAGGACCATCACTACCTGATAGTTTATGTATTTCTTCATTTAAATATTCAAAAGGAAAAAATCCTGTATCTACTGGTTTAATTAATACCATTTTTATTTAGTTTTCATGATTGATTGAATATATTCAATTTCTTTATTAACATCTAAACGAGGAAATAAAACACCTGTTTTTACAACTTTTCTGTTATTGATAATAGATGTATCTAAAATATTATTATAATCTCTTAAACTTTCTTCAATTCCTAAAGATTCTAATGCTTCATCAGCTTTATGTACTAAAATAGGTTTTAATAAAATTGAAGAGACAAAAATTACATAACTTAATCTAGCTAAAACTGATTTTAGTTCATCAATTCTTCCTTCTTTAGCAAGAACCCAAGGAGTAGAAACTTCAATGAATTTATTAGCTTTATCTAAACAATTAAATAATGAATTATAGGCTTCACTAATATGAAGATCACCAATTAAAGAATCAAAATTAGTGATTGTTTCCTTAGTGAATTCAATTAAATCATTATCTTCTTGTTTAGTTGATTCTTTAAATTCAGGAATTATTCCATCAAAATATTTTAAAATCATAGAAACTGTTCTTGAAACTAAGTTTCCATAATTATTAACTAAATCAACGTTGATTCTTTCAACAAATTGTTCTGGAGTAAATGTACCATCATTACCAAAAACAATCTCTTTTACAAGATAAAACCTAACTGCATCAACTCCATATTTTTCAATTAAAGGATATGGAGAAATAACATTTCCTTTAGATTTAGACATCTTGCCATCTTTCATCATAATTAAACCATGAACAAATACTTTATCTGGTTTTCTTAAAGATAAAGCTTCTAAAAATTCTGGCCAGTAAATCGTATGGAATCTTGTAATATCAGCGCCAATAACATGGATAATTTCGCTTTCTTCACTAACCCAATATTTTTTAAATTTTGAATCATCATTTGATCTATATCCAAGTGCACTTAAATAATTTAATAAAGCATCTAACCAAACATAAGCTACATGTCTTTTATTTTCAACAATTGGAACACCCCAAGTAAATGTTGTTCTACTTACACAAAGATCATCTAATCCAGGTTTAATAAAAGTATTTAACATTTCGTTTTTCTTACTTACAGGATAAACTGAGTTTTCTAAAGATAAATAATCCATTAATCCAGGTAAGTATTTTTGAGTTTTAAAGAAATAAGCTTCTTCTCTTTCTTTTTTAACTTCTCTATGACAATCAGGGCAAAGATGTTCTTCACCTACTTGAGTTTCAGTCCAGAAAGATTCGCATGGTTCACAATACCATCCTTCGTAATGTCCTAAATAAATATCATCTTTCTTTAAGAAATCACTAAAAACAGATTGAACAACATTAATATGTCTTTCTTCAGTCGTTCTTATATAATCATCGTTTGATATTTCCATTGCTTCCCAAAGATGTTTAAAAACTGCAACTTTCTCATCAACAAATTGTTGAGGAGTTTTCCCATCTTTCTTAGCATTGTTTTCTATTTTTTGACCATGTTCATCTGTTCCAGTTAAAAAATAGCATTCTTGATGTTTTAATCTTTTGTATCTAGCAAAAACATCACATAATGTTGTGCAATAAGCATGACCAATATGTGGATCACCACTTGGATAATATATTGGTGTTGTTATATAAAAACGCTTCTTTTCCATAAAATACCTCAATTAATTATTTAATAACTTTGTAACTTGTTATATTGTCGAAACTTTCTCCATCGATTTGAAGTGCTGTTGGTTTATCAAATTCAACATAAACTTCTTTGCCTTTTAATACTTTAACTTTCTTTTCTTTCTTTACATGTTCACCTTTAAATATTGAAGGGAATGCCATTAAAGCAGTTAAACTATTAAAATCGTGCCATACACAAACTGTAACTTCATCAGATAATCTATCTTGACCTGGAGCAGCTTGCATACCTCCTCCATAATATTGTCCGTTCATTGTAGAAGCTAAATAGACATTTTTGAATTCATAATTAACTCCATCAACTGTAACTTTACAATTTACTCTCTTATATTTTGTAAGTAATAATTTAATGGATAATGTTGTGTAGTTAATATTCTTTTTGCCTTTAGCTTTCATTGTGTCACTCACAAGACAAACCAAACCATCAATACCAAAACCAACACCATTTAAGAACTTATATTCTTTTCCTTCAACAGTAACTTTTGGAAGATTAACAATGTAGGGATTTAAGAGAATAAAATCTTGATTAAATTGATTAACATCTCTAAGAAAATCATTACCATTTCCAGTTTTATATAGGTAAACATTATGTTCAAATTTTTCAAAATCATATGAATTTACCATCTTATTTAAAGTTCCATCGCCTCCACATATGACTATATCATCATTTTCTTTTAATCCATCAAGGAAAGCTTTACGATCTTCAATAGTAGTAACATCAACAAATTCATATTCAACTTCTGAATTGATTTCTTTTAATTTTACCTCTAATTCTTCTTTGCTTAACGATTTAGTTGATAATGGATTATAGAGAGCATATCTCATTTTAATTTCCTCCTTAAATATGTTTCAATTCTATCGTGACATAATATTGATAACTCAAGAGTAGTCATACCTTTATACTCTTCGTAATCAATTACATCAATTATATCATAAAAGACTTTATGTCTTTTAAATAAAAGTCCTTTATTTACATCATCTGTGTATCTTGTACAACTTAAAACAATTTTACATTTAGATTTAATAGCTAAATTAAAGCATCCAGCTTTAAATTCACCTAATGAATAATCTTTATGTAAAGTTCTTGTTCCTTCAGGAAATACACCTACACTTGTAGGATCTTTTTCATCATTTAAAATATTAACTCCTTTTTTAATAGCTTTGAATTCTTGTTTAATGTTATCTCTATCTAAACAGATGTAATTACATCCATGTATAATTCTTCTAACAAAAGGGATTTTAAATAATGATTTTTTAGCTACAAAAACTAATCCAAATTCTTTTAAATAAGTATCTATTAAAAGAGAATCTAAATTAGATCTATGGTTTGAAATAACCATGTATTTCTCACCTCTTTTTAATTTTTCTATACCACTATACTCTATTTTCATATTGAATAAATCAAATAAAAAATAATTATAAAATAATAGTATTTTTCTAAAGTATTTTGATTGTTTTGCTCTTTCTTTATTTAATGGTTCCCAAATAGTTAAGAAGAATAAAACAATAAAGAAAAGAATAATTATAGCAAGTAATGAAGCTACACTAAAACCTAAAGAAATAAGTATTTGATAATATATTTCAAAATTAGGAAAAGCCAAAAAACCTATTAAAAACCCACTAATTAATGATAAAGTAACGAAAACAATTTTACTCATAATTATTTAAATAATATATTGCTATTAAATTCTTCTTTATTTGAAAACATACCATTAACGAAAGCATCTTTATAAGAATTAATAGTAAAAGCATCTCCTTTTTCAAATAAACATTGATTATCAGCTACAACTAATTTATTTGTAGCTGTAATTTTGTATGGATTTTTATATTTGTTATATCTATTAGCTTGATCAATTAACATAATTTCATTGTAATAATTTGAAACTGAAACATTTTCAAATTTAACACTAGAATCTAAGGTTCTTAAATCATCATAAATGATTTCTTCATTTTCATTACTTCCTTCTCCAGTATTAGAAGTAGCTCTTACAATATAATCATTTTCCCCTAAGGCTAAATTTTTATAATAATTTGTTACAAAGTTTCCGCTTTGATATTTTAAATGCCATAATCTAGCATCGATATGATAAACTCTATAACCTTCTTTAGTAAATCCTTGTACATTGTTACCTGGATATTTAGTCACAGAATCTTTTTCATTTAATCCAGTTGGAGAATAGCGTTCAATTAATAAATATTCATCAAAAGGATTAAAGTATTTTTTATTAGTAGTAGTTCTTATTGGAAGATTGTTATAAGGAACAATAACAAAATTGTTTTGATTATTTGTTGTAGATAATTGAATATCAACATCCCCAGTTACAATATAAGGTTTAGCCCATCCTAAAATCATTTTAGAATACATATTATGATCAATAACATTAGCATCCATCATGTCAACTAAACCAGTAGGAGCTCCTGCATTATTGTAATCATAATAATCATTTAAACCTAACATATGTCCAGTTTCATGAATATATGTATGAGCATCAATTTTACTTGATCCTCCATCCAAAATAAAATCGTAACTTGCCCAAGCAAAAACATTACTTACAGGTTTACTTAAAGAAGGAGTTTTTTCATCTTGATCCCAATAAGTATAAGCCCAGAAATTATCACTAATATTAATTCCCATTGAACTAGCAGTGCTATAATCATAATAGTTATAAATTAACCATACACCATCAATAATTCCGTCATTATTTCCATCATATAAACTAGTATCGATGTTTAAATAATTAATAGCATCATTCATAATTTTTATAACATCAGCTTCACTTCTTATTGAACTTAAAGAAGTATATCCGCTATTTTTTACGTTGTACCAAGAAGCTACATCTCCACTAATATTTAATTGACCAAATGAAGATTTATTATAAAAAGATGCAACTGATTCGTAGTATAAACTCGAATCTCCACTTTTTCCAAAGAAAGCTTTTTCAATATTTGCTTTTACTGTTGACGTTGCTTTATATGGAGTTGTTGGAGCTAATGAAGACAAATCAATTGGTAATACAAGTATTTTTGAATCTCCAGTTGATGGTAAATATGAAATATTATAAATTCCGTAATCTACTAAATCTTGCATTGATAAAGATAAGTCATAATCAGATGGAGATAGAACGTTTTCCCCTACCGATATAGAATCTCCACTTGTAATATTTACAGTTGCTCCTTCATCAAGAGTTGGAGTATTTGTTCCTCCATCATCTTCTCCTTTAATAATATCGATAACCTTTTGAATAGTATCGAATAATGAACAACTAGTTAACGTTACAGTTAAACAAGATAATAAACTAAATATAATAAATTTTTTATTCTTTTTCATATCTATCCTTTAAAAATAAAACAATATCATTATATACAATCATTTTATCTACTTCATTTAAAATTTCATGTTTCATGCCTTCATAAATTTTAATATCAACGTTTAATCCGTTCTTTTTATAAAGGTTATAAAGATTAACTAAACCTTTACCATTATTTCCTACAGGATCATCAATTCCTCCAACAATTAAAATAGGCATTTTAGGATTAATATTTCTTATATTTTTAGTTTTTTGAATTGAAGCTAAACCTTTAAAGAATTCTTTATAAAAGCCATTTGAACATTTAAATCCACTTAATGGATCTGCATCATAAGTTGTAACATTTTCTTTGTTATAACTAATCCAAGCGTTTGGAGATTCTCCTTTTCCAACTGTCTTTTCATATGCTCCAATTGATAATTTATATAATAATTTAGCATCTTTATCTTTATTATTGTTATTAACAATAATTTTGGCTACTAAATATCCAAGCTTAACTAATCCATTTCTTCCATTACTTCCACAAATAATAGTTCGATCAATATTTTTAGAATATTTTTCAATTAATCCTTGAGTAATAAAACTTCCCATTGAGTGAGCAAAAACACTTACTTTTTTGCTATATTTTTCTTTTAATTCAAGGATGAAATCATTATAAATTTCAATCTCTTTTGCAAAATAATCTTCGCCTGGTCTTCCTAATGGTTCGTTTTTTCCTTGACCATGATGATCTATACAATAACAAGAAAAACCATGTCTATTTAAGAACGTTGCAAAGTGATCATATCTTTTTGAATGTTCAGCCATACCTGTAACAATAAGAACGATTTCTTTAGGATTTTCAATTTCCCATTTGGTTCCTAATAAAGGGTATCCATATCTAGTTTCATACTTAAGTTCTTCCATAAATTTCTCCTTATAAATTACTTAATTTATTTTTAAATTCATTAGTATTTCTAAATGAATCTTTAATTTTTCTTATAGTTTTAGTTTTAATAAATAAATCTTTATCTAATGTTTTTAAATATTCATATATTTCATTTTCATAATTAATTGAAGCTGTTGCTAATGCCCAAGCAATAGCCATATCTACATAATAAATATCAGTTTGTTTACTATTTTTAAGTAAAATATCTAAGGCCTCTTTATCTTCCTTTAATGTAGCAATGTAAAGAACAAAACCCAATCTTTTAAGGAATAAATATTTAGAATTTATCCGTTTTTTAAAGAAAAACATATTTGTTCCTCTATCCTTTTTCTTGTTAAAACAAATAACTGAATCTGTTATTGCCCATGAAGATTCACCTTTAAAAAGATATTCTAAATTAAATAACCTTTCTTCATAGTTTTTAAATTTAAATTTATTAACAAATCCTAAAAAGATATCAATTTCTACATATTTATTTATTTCAACATCTAAAAAATCTTCATTTTGATATTGTTTAGCTAACTCTTTTAAAGTAGGAATCTTTATTCCTAGACTTAATAAATTCGTATTAAACAAAGGAGACGAAAAATTTTGTAAAGAAACATCAGAATATTCTTTTAATATGTTTAATAATGAATTTGTATCCATATATTTATTTTACAAAAAACTTATTTTTATTTAAATAAAAATAGTTTTAGTAACTAGATTATTTTGCTTTAATTATATTTTATAGAAATATTGATAATTGTATTAATAATTATTTAAAATTAAGTGATGTTACTTTTAGGAGGGACAAATTATGATCTCTAAAAATATTAAAATTACTAAAATACACGAAAATATATTTAGAATTGAAAAGAACAGATTTTCTAATATAAATAGCTTATTTATTCCTACAAAAGATAATTTTTTAGATCTTCCTTTTCAATATAAAGAAACAAAAGAAGAAATTATTATTTCTTATTTAGAATATAAAATACATGTCAAAAAGAAAGAAAATATTGTTAATATCAAATTAAACAATAAAAGAATTCATAAATTTAATTTTGATTTTACTAATGGAGAACTTCCTAAACCTATTGATACTCCCTTATTTTTTCATATAAATGATACTCCTAAAATTGAACTTAAAAAAGGTGGTTATACTATAAAAGAGCCAGGAAATAATAGTGTTTTTGAAGATTCTTTAGATATGTATATTATGTTTACTAATAAAAATCATAAATTATTAAGATATCTTTTTACCTTTTTAACTAAATCTAGTGAATTCGTAAGGCTATCTACTTTAGGTTGTTTTGATAGTAGATATTATCCTTACTATGATAAAGAAGCTTTAAACTTAATAGATAAATTTAATGAATATGATTTACCTTTAGATAATTTTGTAATTGATACTGATTGGAGAAAAGCAAAAGATAGAGGAATTGGATATGATATTAACATTTCTTTATTTCCTAATATGAAAGAATTCTTAAATGAATGCCATAAAAGAAATATAGAAATCATGTTTAATGATCACCCTGAACCAGTTAATCCTTCTAAAGACATATTTAACAATGAAGAAATTAAATATAGAGAATCTAACTTAAAAAATATACTTTCTTTAGGATTAGATTATTGGTGGTACGATAGAAACTGGATTACAAAATTAATATCTCCTAGTAACAAAATTCCTTGTGAAACTTTAGGTATGTATGCTTTTTCAAGTATTACTAAAAACTATAATTTAGAAGTTAGTAAAGATGAAAAACACTATAAAAGACCTATTATTATGGGAAATATAGTAAATATTGCTAATGGGGTTTATAAAAATATTTCTGATATTGCAAGTCATAGATATTCTATTCAATGGAGTGGAGATATTATTTGTTCAATATCAAGTTTAACTCAAGAAGTTGCTAACATGATTAAATGTTCTTCTAATTGTTTAGCTTATTATTCGAGTGATTTAGGTGGACATGTAGGAAATCCTACAAAAGAAGAATATATAAAATGGATAAAATTTGGTGCTTTTCAACCAATATTTAGACCTCATTGTACTTGTAGTGTAGAAAGATTTAGAGAACCATTTAATTATGATGAAGAAACAGTAAACATATTTAGAGATTATGTTAATTTAAGATATAGATTACTCCCTTTAATGTATAAATTTGCTTATGAAACATACTATACTGGTATACCTTTTATAAGAGCATTATCTTTAAACTATCCTTTAGATAAAAAAGCCAACAATAACTATTCAACATTTATGTTAGGAGATAAATTATTGATTAGTCCATTTATTGAAGATTTAACTTCTCCTATCACTAAAGAAAATTATATAGGTAAAGTAAAAGCTAAATACTATAACAATATTTATTTAGAAGGTGATCCAATCTCTATTAATGAATACGATATTTTAGAGTTTGATATTAACGGAAATAGTATTGAAAAGAATGTAAATCCATATGATTTCACAGCTGAATTTGAATTTAAACTATGTTTTAAAGAAGATGTTACATTGTATGCAGCTATCGATGATGGAAGTATATTTTATATTGATAATAAAGAAGTTTATAAAGATTGGACTTATCATGGAGCATGTATAACTAAAATAGTTGAATTAAATAAAGATACTGTCTATAACTTTAAACTTAAATATCTTCAAGGTGGAGGAGAAGGTAAAGTTGCTTTATATAAACAAATTAGAAAAGAAAACAAAACAACAAAAGTTTATCTTCCTAATGATGAATGGTTTAATCTTTTTGATGGTAAATTAACTAGTGGAAATAAGTACATAAAATTTAAAAATTCGTATGAATTCCTACCTCTTTTTGTAAAATGTGGTTCTTTAATTCCTCTTGTAAAAGAAGTTAATAATACTACAAAAATTGATTGGAAAAACTTCATATTTGATTATTTCCCAAGTAAAAACATTAAAGAAAGTGATTACATTTATGAAGATGACCATTACTCTATTGCATATCAATATAATGAGTTTAGAAAAACAAAATATTCTATATTCTTTGATAAAGAAAGCAATTCATATATTTTAAAAATTGATAAAGCAAATGGTAGCTTTAATGGATCAGATTTATTAAAAGATAGAAATATTATCTTTAAATTTGAAAATATATTTAAGGAAAAGGTTGAATATATAACAATTAACGGAAAGACAGTTAGTTTTGATATTAACAAAAAAGATACTTCACTATTCCCATTATCTTATTCTTTACCCTAACATAATCTGCT
>JAEDIE010000010.1 GCA_016296775.1 Bacilli bacterium
TGTTTTTGTAAATTTAAAATATTCAACAGAATAGATAGTTTCTGTAGTAGCACCGCTTCCATCTAAATTAAAAACACATTCATTATCATTAATAACAAAAGCATTATTAAGTAAAGAAATGTATGTAGCAACTTTTTTATTTAATGTAGGAGCACAAGTTAAACCAGCTAATGTATAATCAAAAGCTAAAGCAGTAGCATCAGTTTTTTTAATAAAATAACTAACATTAAATGAATTTATAATTCCATTATTTAAAGATGTTGAAGCACTATATAAACAAATCTTTTTAGTTAAATCTTCTCTATTTGCAAAACCACCTTGATCAATTCTTAAAACTGTATCAGAAGGTAAGTTTGTTTCAAGATATCCAAATGTTAAAACCTTATCTTCAACCTTAACTCCAAGCTTAGTTTCTAATCTAATATAGCTTGAATCAAAATACCAAGCACCAAAACCTGCACCGACGAGAACACTTGCGGCTAAAACGGAAAATAAAACGATATAAATTTTGCGTCTAAACATCTTAAAAACTTCCCTGCTCAAAGCATATTTGTAAAACAATTTTATACCTTGTTAAATAATAGTGTCAAATAAAAATAAACAAAAAATAAAAATGTTTAATTTGTAAGAAAAAATTCGATAAATTAAAGCTTTTATTGTTCTAATAAAAAATCGGTAAAATTATGTTTTAAGCGATGTTTTTTAAAGAAAAATACAAATTTATTCGATGACTTTTATTGAGTGGTCAACGACTGTCATATTTGGTGTATTGATATAACCAACAAACACTCCAGAAAGTACTTTAAATTCACTTGGAACATTAAGTATTTCTTGACACTCTTTGCTAGCTTGAATAAGTCTAGCAACCGAATAAGAAAAAGTACTACCTAAAGATAAATCACTAGCAGCTAAACACATGTTTTCAATAATGCTTCCAGCATCTTGATTAGCTAGTTCAACACTATTATTTCTTGAATAAACTAAGATTACATTTTTCGATCCATAGCTTACATCCATACCTCTACCTTCTTTAATAATAGAAATTACTTTTTCAAACTTTTCACCCTTTAAAGAATAAAGAATGTAATCTTTATAAGCGCATCTACTAACAGGAGCATGCATTCCTGCATCTAAAATATAATTAATCTTTTCTTCTTCTACATTTTTAGAAAGATAACTTCTACAAGTTCTTCTTTTTAAATACAAATCTTTAAATTCCATAAATTAAGCTCCATCTTCATGATTATCACATATATTTTTATGTTTCTTATCTTTTCTATATTCATTTCTTTTTTCATAAATCATAGATCTAACATCTTCGCTATAATATTTTTTCTTGTTATAAGGGTTATTCTTCATTTACTTAACCTCAATTTTTAATGTAGCTTCATCCTCTAAACTAATAACTTCTACACTAAAATCTAAAATATCTTTACTATCTTTTGAAACTAAATATTTATTTAATGAGTTAGTATTTGATGGCATTAAGGATGTATTAATACTATTACTATTAAATTCAAACTTTTCTCCTTCAAAGAATAATGCTTCTTCATTTTCTTTATAACTTCCTCCAAGAGGATTAGATGTGCCATTAACAGAATAGTTTTTAGGAAAAATAGTTGATAAAAGCATACTATTTTGACCAAATTTAGGATTAATGGCACTAGTATTTGTTAAGTAATTTAATGTAATTTCATCTGTTGAAGAAACTAAAATATTTGATAAAGATCCTTCTTTTGCTCCTCTATTATCAACATGAGAAATTCTAATTCCAGGTTTAGAATAACCTTTTATTTTTCTATCAACGTTATTATAATAACTTAAATAATCTTTTTCATTTAGTCCAGTTGGAGTAACATATTCAATAATAAAATATTCATCAAATGCTCCTTTATTGTAATTTTCTCCTCCAATAACAATAAATTCTTTTCCTGATTCAAGAGGTTTAATATTTATAGTTGAAGATGAATTAACAATTTTTGGTTCAACCCATCCTAAAGAAAATTTTGAAAGAGCTAAATGATCTCCAATATTAAAATCCATCATATCAACGTTACCGTTAGGACATAATTTATAGTTATATGTATCATAATAATCAATTAAACCAAGTAAATGACCAGTTTCATGAATAAAAGTATGAGCATCTATTCCATTAGGTCCATACCCTTGAAACATAAAATCATATGTACACCAAGAAAAATTCATATAAGTTGGATCATAAATATTTCTTAAATCATAGTTTTTAATATTCCAATAAGTAAATCCCCAATACGTAGAAGCATATCTTTCATCATAACTATAATTTAAGTAGTTTTTAGCACTATTAACAAACCAAACTGCATCAATTAAACCATCATTATCACTATCAAACTTAGTGCAATCATCATTATATGTTTCTTTATACCATCTTAAAGCTTCATCCATTACGTACATAATTCCACTATCAGCCGAGTTTGTTTTATCTCTTTCCATATATATTTCAAGAGGATCTTTATTTATATTGAACCAATCTGATACAGTAAAATTTAAATTAAGTTCATTATAACTAGATTTATGGTAAAAAGAAGAAACTGATTCATAGTTAGTTGAAGTAGAATCTCCATTAAACATAAATTTTATCTTTTCTAAATTTTCTTTTGTCGCACTACTTTCAAATCCTTTAATACAAATAGGTATAACTAAAACATCTAAATTTCCTTTTGAAGGAAGAGAAGGAAGTTGAGCATTAATTCCTAAATCATAATAAGTAAAATCTTCATAACTTATATTTCTTTTTTCTTTTTCTAAAACATCAAAAACATATGTTTTTGACGTATATTTTTCACTTTTAAACTTTAAAGATAAATCGTCTAAAGAAGAAATAGCACTTCCATCTTTAACTAACTCATCATTATTAAAAATTAAAAAATCACTTATTTGTTTACCATTTTTCCTAACTTCAAAATCACTATATTTAATGAAGTCTCCTTCATGATATGAACTAAAAGAGAAATTAACTTTTAGTTCATTTGAAGAACAACTACTAAGTATAGGAAAAAGAAGAAGTAAAGATGTTAAAAATAAGTGCTTTTTCATATTATTTTTGAGTTATTTCTTTTTCTTTCTTAATTAAAATTAAATCAACAACAAGTAATAAAATTGATGAAAGAATATATACTATGCATGGTCCAATATAACTTTGAACAATTGTTGTAGATGTTAAATTTAAAGTAATTGTAAATATAATTGAAATAAAGAAAACAACAAATCCTCCAATTGGAGCAACTAATCTTCTATTTAAGAATAAGACATATCCAATTGAGAAAATAACAACTAACATTAATGCAATATACAAAATTAATTGAGAAATACATGGGGCTAAGAAATCTCCATACATTTCTTTATCAATTCTACTTAAATAAATTTGAATACCTTGAAAGCTATAATAATTTTCAATATGTACTGAAATAATTGAAATAAATCCAATTAAGAAGAAACCAAAACCAATGCTATAAACAATTTTAATAGCTGCTTGATATGAAGAAGATACCATCTTCATAATAAATAAACCTATGGCATAACAAACTGCTAAGAAAATAGTTATAACTGATGAAGCTCCTGTAAATCCAATTATTGTAAAATTAAATAAAGCAAGTGTAAAGATAATAGCAATAAAAATATCCATTAATTTATATTTAATATTAAGAATTAAACTAATTATAGAAAATACCAAGTTAACTAAGCATAATCCCATTATAACTATAGTTAAAATATAGCCTATAATTCCTAAAACGTAATATTGAGTAGCTAAAGATGTACCATAAACTACATCTAATGAAGAAAAATTACAATTAACAAAGAATGTAATTAAGTTAGATTCTTTAAATACTGAAGATGAAGTCATTGAACCAAAAGGAACAACAAATGTAATTAAAGAAATAATCATTACAAAAATACATTTGTATAATTTCATAGTTTTTTCACTAACAGTTCTTCTTTTCCTTTCTTTTTTTGTTACTTCTTGTGTAACAACATCTTCTTTAACTTCTTCTACTTTTGTTAAATCTTCTCCACAATAAGGACAAAACTTTGATTCACCTTCAATTTCATGTTTACAGTTTGGACAAAGCATATTAAGTAACCTCCTATTTAAATATCTCTTTTAATATCTCTACCATCTTACTCATTTGAGTAAGAGAAACGAATTCATATTTTCCATGAGGATTGAAATCTCCAACCCCTAAATTAGGACAAGGTAATCCTTTAAAAGTTATACTAGCTCCATCAGTGCCACCTCTAATTGGAACATAACTTAACTTAGTTTGGGTAGTTATATAAGCTTTATTAATTAAATCAATTGTATCTCTTGAAGCAATTAAGAGTGGTTTCATATTCAAATATTGTCTAGAAATAGAATATTCAACTTTAACTTTAGGATAAATTGATTGAATAATTTCTATATTTTTTACAAATAATTTTTCTTTTTCTTCTAATCCATCAAGATAGAAATCTCTAAATATATAGTGAAGTGTAAAATTATCTAATTCACCTTTAGCTGCTTCTAAATGAATATAACCTTCATAATCTTTACTTGTAGAAGGATTCAATTCATCTTTAAAAAGAGCAGCAAATTCAGAGGCAATTTGAATTGAATTAACCATTACGTTATAGGCATCTCCTGGATGAATATTTACTCCTTTAAACGTTACTTTTCCTTCACTAGCATTAAAGTTTTCATAGTTAGCTTCATAAATTGATCCTCCATCAAGAGTAAAAGCATAATCTGCTTTCATCTTATTTACATCAAAGAATAAGCTTCCTTCACCAATCTCTTCATCAGGTGTAAAACAAATAGCTAAATTATAATTAAACTCATCTTTATGAGCTAAATAATATTTTAAGAATTCAAAAATAATAGCAATTCCAGCTTTATCATCTCCTCCAAGAAGATGATTTCCATCAGTAACAAGTAAATCTTCACCAATTACTTCTTTTAATGAAGGAAAAACTTCAGGATCTAAGATAGATTCACTATTTAATTCAATAGGTTTTCCATCATAATTTTTAATTTCTCTAGGATGATTAATTCCACCTTTAAAAGCTGAACTTGTGTCCATATGAGCAATTAAACCAATAGTTTTTTCTTTATTATTATTCACATGAGCATAAACATAACATTTAGGATCATATTCAATATCGTTTACTCCTAGTTCTTTTAAATCAGAAATTAAAACTTCAGCAAAATCAAATTGAGTTTTACTTGATGGATGAGTAGAACTTTCTTCATCACTCATCGTATCTATTGCAATATATTTAATAAATCTTTCTTTTAAATTCATTTATTTTCTACCCCAGACAATAAGTCTTATGTCGCTAATCTTTAAAGAAGTTTCTCCTACTGATTCTATATCAAATGAATGAGCTCTCATTTGAAGAATTCTATTAACATCTTTATCGTATTTAACATTAGCGATTCTATTTTCTCCTTCATAAAATGTATAAAGTTTATTTTCATCATTTGTGTCATAAAAAGATAAATAACCCTTAGTTTTACCAACATTTTCAAGATTAAAAGAAAGAGTAAACATAAGATCTTTAAAATTAGTATTTTCACTTACATATGTTCCCATATCTAGTGAACCATTTTTAATATCAGATGAAACTAAATCTTTACTAGAATAAGTATATGTATAGTCGTTAATATCTAATGAAGCTCTTTCACTTCTAGAATAAGAAACATTATTATGCACAACTTGATAACCTTTATAGTTATTAACTTCAATAGAAAACAAAATAATTCCTGCAAGTAAAGAAGTAACAGAAACACCAACACTTAGACCAATAACTAACTTTTTATTCATATTGTAATTATAACATACAAGTAAAAAGGAATAACAATATAATTAATTATATTGTTCAAATTTTAAACATTTAATTTCAAAAGATATATAATAAATGTATGAATACAAAAATAATAGATGCTCATGAACATATTTTATTAATTAAGGGGATTGAAGAATCTAAGAATATGATTCTATATTCTTTAAAAAAGTATAATATTGACTATGCTTTAATATCTTTTGATGGAACAGAATATAAAGATAAAGAAAAAAGATATGATCTAGTTGATAGTATAACTGGAACTAATATTGCTCTTGATTTTAGTAAAAAGAATGAGGATTTAATAGGGATTTTGATTTGGATTAGACCACATAAAGAAAAAGATTTACCTATTAAAGAATTAGAAAATATTATTATAAATAATAGAAAATATATTTATGGATTAAAGTTTCATCCATATTGTTCAAGATTAAAAGTTACTTCTAAATTATTAGTTCCATATTTTGAACTTGCAAGAAAATATGATTTACCTATTTTAGTTCATACAGCAAGTGATAAATATTCTTCTATTAAAGATTTAAAGAAAGTAGCTTTAAAATATAAAGATTTAACATTTATTGCTGCTCATTTAGAGTTAATAAGTGACAATAAAGAAGCTATAGAAATATTAAAAGAAATAGATAATATTTATGGAGATACAGCTTGGGTAGATCCTAAAAAATATAGATTAATTAAAAATAAACATTTAGAAAATAAAATAATGTTTGGTACAGATAATCCAATAGATGGAAAAGATACTTTAAATCATCCTTGGTATAAAAAATATCTTCATCGTAAATTTAAAATTAACGATGAAGATTACGAAAAACTAATGTATTTAAACGCTAAAAAGATTTATAAAATTGATTTAAAGTAATCAATTATTAATCTTAAACCAAGTGAGCAAGTTCCTCCATCACCACAGGAAGAATTTCCGTTAGAGTTAGCGTTAGAACCAATTGAACTCATTATAATAACTACAATAATTGCAACAAGAAGTAATCCACCTAAAATAGAAACCATGATAATCATAGTATGATCTTTTTTAACATTGTCTTTTTCTATTTCTTTTACTTCTTCTATTTCTTCTTTATTTTCTAGTTTTTCTTTTCTTTCTTCATTTTCCATAATTATTCATTTGCCTCCAAATAAGTTTTAGGAATTAAACTTCCTTTAAAACTAAATCTTAACGATACATTTAAAGCAGCAACATTTATCACTAAATCAACAAAAGCAGTTAAGAATGCACTAAGTAATCTAGAACCAAATATAATTAAAAAATAAACAAAACCAGCTTCATGAGCCATTAAATAAAATACTAAACTTGAAGCAGGTACTTTAAACAAGATATAAGTTAAAAATATTGATGTAGCAATAACATTTATATTGTAATATTTGTTAATTTTTAAGTTTTTAGCATACTTTTTAATAAAGAATAAACCAATTACAAATGCTATAGATAATCCCCAAGATAATGTAGTTAGCAATACTTTTAACCAAGTATCAAAAGTAATAATTGTCCCTCCACTTTTTACATATCCTAAGGAAGGATGGAAACAAAATATTGTTATAAAAGTAGATACTAAAGTTAAAGAAATAGTTAAAGTTAATGGAAATTTCTTTTCTAACTTAATTAAGTTAAATAACTTGTATAAGAAATATGGCATTAATCCACCTAGAACAACACTAATTGAATAAATAGGATTATATGCTCCACCTTGTTGAACAATTAAGCTTCCTAATAAATCTTCTAAAAATCCAACAATAAAACCGAATACTGGACCTAAGTAAAATGAAGCAAACATAATTACTGATGTAGCTAAACTAATTTTTACAAAAGGAATACCAATTGAATATAAAGGAATAGAAAAAAATCTAGACAAAATAGTTGAAACAGCTACTAAAATTGCACTAAATGTGATCTTATAAAGTAAAGACATTTTTTTCATTTTAATAGTCTCCTTTTACTGCTTTTTTAATTTTAATTTCGTTTTCTCTTTGTTTAATTGTTTCTCTCTTATCGTAGTTTTTCTTACCCTTTGCTAAAGCAATTTCTACTTTACATCTTCCGTTTTTTAAATAAATTTTAGTAGGAACAATGGTATATCCATCTTTTATAACTCTATAACTATATTTAAGAATCTCTCTTTTATGCATCAATAACTTTCTAGTTCTTAATTCTTCATGATTAAAAATAGTTCCTTTATCGTATTGAGCAATATGCATATTTAAAATATATGCTTCATTATTTTTGATAATGATATAAGCATCATTAAGATTAGCATTATTTAATCTTAATGATTTTATTTCAGTTCCTTTAAGCTCAATTCCACATTCTAAAAAGTCACTTAAGAAATAATTAAAGTGAGCTTTTTTGTTTGTAGAAATAATTTTAATACCACTAGTCTTTTCCATTTTAAGTATTATACATAATTTTTAGATTTTTTAAATCTAAAAAGTAATAAAGAATTTAGACATACTGATATTGAAGAAATAATCATTAAAAGTGAACAATATAATGGATTTAAATATACCCCTAAAAATGCAAAGGCTCCAGCCGCAATAGGAATCATTATTAAATTATAAATAAATGCCCAAAATAGATTGAATTTAATATTGTTTTTAATCTTTTTAGAGAAGTAAGTAATAAAGAAAATGTTGCTTAAATTGTTGTTCATCAAAATAAAATCACTGCTACTTAAAGCTACGTCACTTCCTTTAGCTAAGCCAATACTTACATCGCTTAAAGTTAAAGCGATCGAATCATTAACTCCATCTCCAACCATGATTGTTTTATATCCTTTTTCTTTAAGTTCTAGAATATAATCTCTCTTCTTTAAAGGTGTAGCCAAAGCAAAATAACTATTAATTCCTAACTCTTTTGCAACTTTTTCGACGTTTGTTGGATTATCTCCACTACAAATACTAACCAATTTAAACTGTTTACTTGCTTTCTTAATGAACTCATAAGTTTCTTTTGAAATTGAATCACTTAAATAAAATATTCCATAAATAGAAGAAGACGAAAAAGCAATAGAAACCAAATGATTTTTAGTATCACTTATATTGATTTTATTAAATTCTTCTTCACTTAAAATTTCTTTTGCTAAAGAAATACTTCCTACATAATAATCTTCATTTTTATATGTACCTTTTATACCTTTTCCACTTATTAAACATATATTTGTTACATCATCATTTATAGTATTTATATTATAGAAATTAATAATTGCTTCTGAAAAAGGATGATTAGTATTTTTCTCTAAAGTGTTAAAAACACTATTAATTCCAGCTTCTTTTTTAATTTCAATATACTTTTCAACATGCAATTTTCCTTCAGTAATTGTATTCGTTTTATCTAATACTAAACAATCACATGAACATATTTTTTCTATACTACTATTATCATTAATTAATACTCCATGTTTAGAAAATACACTGCTTCCTACAAGTAAAGAAATAGGAGTAGCTAAACCTAAAGCACAAGGACAAGAAATAGTTAATACAGAAATAGCAAAACCTAATGATTCTTCAAATATCGAAGAATATAACATTTTTAAAGTAACACCTTTAACTAAATATGTATCAACTAACATCCAAATGACAAAGGTTAAAGCACTTAATCCTAATACAATTGGAACAAAAATAGATGATATTTTATCAACTGTTTTTGTTAATTTAGTTTTCATATTTGAAGCTTTTAAAACTAAATCAATTATCGAATTTATAGTAGAATCCTCATTCTTTTTAGTTACAACAATAGTTAAAACTCCATCTTTATTTAATGTTCCTGCATAAACATTATCATCTTCACACTTTTCAATTAAGTTACTTTCTCCAGTTAATATAGATTCATCAACGTAACTTTTTCCTTTTAAAACAAATCCATCAACTGGAATATTTTCTTCTGTTTTAACTACAATTTGATCTCCAACTTGAAGATACTTTGTTTCAACATCATAAATAATATTATCTCTTAAACAATGACTAATTTTAGGTTTAAGTTTCATTAAATTATAAATTGTATCACTAGCTTTTTTCTTTGAATAAGATTCAATTAATCTACCAATTGAAACTACAACTAAAACCATTCCACTAGCATCATAAAAATAATGAACATGTTCAAAATGATAACTTGAAGGAGAAACAGTAACACTAATTGTTATATATAAAGAATATAAAATAGAAGCTAAAGAAGATAAAAATACTAAGGTATTCATATCTGGATGCCCTTTAAATAAAACTTTACATCCATCAATATAAAAATTAAAAAATAACCCTAAAATTATTAATATAGTAGCTAATGCTAAATAACCATTTAAATATATTAATTCAGTTTTATAAAATTCACTAAAAAGAGAAGGAAACATACCTCCCATAGAAAAAATAATTAAAGGAATAAGAAGCAAAATACCTACTATTACCTTTATTAATTGTATTTTTCTTTCTTTATTTGAAGTATCAATTAACTCTTCTTGATCTTTAAATTCACTTACTCTAAAACCATTATCAACAATGGTTTTTTTAATTAATTCTTTTGTTAGTTTAGATTCATCAAAATCTAAACTAACAGTATTATTAATTAAGTTAATATCTACATTTCTAACACCATCTAATTTATTTAAAGAAGATAAAACAGTTTGTTTACAACTAGCACAGTGCATACTAACAAGATATGTTATTTTCATTATTAGTGCCTCAAATTAACTCTTCTATAAATATCAACTAATCTATCTAAATTAGAATTAGATACAAAATTAATAGATCCATTTAATCTTTGTTCTAACATCTCCTTTTGGGATGGATCTTTTTTCATAGCCATTTTAATAGATAATTTCATCATCATTTTAGTTAATGGTTTCATTCTTGAAATATCCAATCCACCTAAAAGTAAAAATAATCTTACATGATATTCATCTAAACTATTGGTAGTAATAACTAAATCTCTTTTTTCTTCATCTGGAGGTTGAATACCTGTAGCAATAATATAAATATTTTTATCTTTCATATATTTATATTTCTTTAAAAATTTACTTACACCTAAAATAACGTTATTTCTTAATGGTCCTGCAAAAAAGATATTATCAGCATCGCTTACTAACTTTTTAGAGATCTTATTAATTTTATATACTTCAAGAGGAACAATACGATTTTGAAGCATATCTACATATTCTTTGGTAAATCCCGTATTTGATTTATAAAATATTACATTTTTCATACTTTTAAATTATAAAAAGAATACGTAAACAAAACAATTATTTTGCATAAATTTGCTCTTGACAGTTGAATAGTTGTTCAACTATTATATTTACGAGGTAAATTTTATGGAAAAAGAAATTTTAGATATAAAAGCTGTAAATAAAGCAAAAAAGAACTTAGTAAAAGATGTTGAAGTATACGATATTGCTGATTTCTTCAAAATTTTTTCAGATTCAACAAGATTACAAATTTTATTTGCTCTTAATAATAATGAATTAAGTGTTAATGACTTATGCAATGTAGTTAATATGAATAAATCTGCTGTAAGTCATCAATTAAAGTACTTAAAACTTAATCATTTAGTTAAATTTACTAAAAAAGGTAAAAATGTTTTTTATAGTCATGATGATGAACACGTTTCTTTAATTATTGAAACAGCTAGAAGACATCTAATGGAGGAAGAACAATGAAATTAGTTAATAAATTACAACTAGTTATCGGGAGTATTGTTACTTTAACTTTACTTATTTTACATTTCACTATTGGAGATATTGTTTTAACTTCCTCATATTCAGTTAATACTATTATTCTTTTACCAATTGCAGTAGTTACATATATGTTTTTAGTTTACGATATAGTTCTTGAATCTTTTGAAAAGATAATGGAAAAAGATTTCTTTAATGAACTTACTTTAACTTTAATTGCCACTATTGCTGCATTTTGTATATTAGAATTTGTTGAAGCTTTAGCTGTTGTTTTATTCTTTAAAATTGGAGAAACATTTGAAGATTATGCTAAAGATAAATCTAAAAATTCACTTAAATCAATTTTAGAACTTAAACCAGATTACGCTAATCTTTTAAAAGATAATATAGAAACTAAAGTAAATCCTGAAGTATTAAAATTAGGAGATATTATTATAGTTAAACCAGGAGAAAAAATACCAGTAGATGGAATAATTATAGAAGGAAATACATCGTTAAATACTAGCTCAATTACAGGTGAATCATTACCAAAAGATGTTAAAGAAAATGAAGAAGTAATAAGTGGAACTATTAATATTTCTAATGTAATTAAAGTCCAAGTTACTAAATTATTTAAAGATTCTACAGTTAATAAAATTCTTGATATGGTTACAAATTCATTAGAAAACAAATCTAAACAAGAAAAATTCATTACTAAATTTTCAAAAATTTACACTCCTGTTGTTATTTCGTTAGCTTTTCTTTGTGCTATTGTTCCACCTTTAATTATTGGATTATTAAATGTAGATGGATATACATTATCTTCTTATGAATTATGGCAAAACTGGATCAATGTTGCTTGTAGTTTCTTAGTTATTTCTTGTCCATGTAGCTTAGTTTTAAGTGTCCCATTAACTTATTTTGTTGCTATTGGTGTATCTAGTAAATATAAAGCTATTGTAAAAGGTACAATATATTTAGAATACTTAAATTCATTAGATACTTTAGCTTTAGATAAAACTGGAACAATTACAAAAGGTAACTTTGAAATTCAAAATATAGAATTAAATGAAGGAATAAGTAAAGATTATTTATTAGATTATGCTTATATTGGAGAATATTATTCTTCTCATCCTATTGCTTTAGCTATTAAAAATTATCATACTTTAAATATTGATGAAAATAATATTTCAAATTATGAAGTAGTAATAGGGAAAGGTGTTAAGTTATTTTATAAAAATAAATTTCTTTTAGTAGGAAATTCTTCATTATTAAAAGATAATAATATAGATATTAAAGAAAATGGAAATATAGGTACTATTGTTTATGTAAGTTATGATGATAAATTCTTAGGATCTATATGTATTGCTGATTCAATTAAAGATGATTCAAAAATTGCTTTAAACGAACTAAAGAAGCTTGGTTTTAAAAATATTATTATGTTAACTGGTGATGATAAGAAAAATGCTTCTAGCATTGCTAATGAATTAAATATTGAATATAAAGCTAATCTTCTTCCTTTAGATAAAGGAAAGATAATTGATGAATTAAAATATATTGGAAATAAGGTATGTTTTGTAGGAGATGGAATTAACGATACGGTAAGTTTAGTTAAATCTGATATAGGAATATCAATGGGAAATATAGGAAGTGATGCTGCTATTGAGAGTAGTGACATTATCTTAATGGATGATAAACTACTTACATTAGTTAAAGTTAAAAAGATTAGTAAAGCTGCTACAAATAAAGCAATATTTAATATAGTTTTCTCTCTAGTTATCAAAATAGGAATGATGATATTATCTATTTTAAATAGTAGTTTATCATTAAATTTAAATTCATTAATTATGTGGCTAGCTATCTTTGCAGATGTTGGAGTTACAGTTATTTGTGTCCTTAACTCAATGAGTTTAATGATAAAAAAGATTAAATAAATAATATAAAAAATAAAAAAATCTATGGGATTTCCCATAGATTTTTGTTTTTTAAGAAAAATAGAAACCAAAGAAGAATATTGTATAAAACAATAAGAAAGAAAGGATTGCACAAAGGATTATTATATACCACTTAAAATATTTCATAACCCCTCCTCTGCTAAGAAGTAATTAATAGTTGTAGTATTAACACTATGTAATTCTTTCTTTTCATAACTAAATGCAACGTTACAATATCCTAATGTTCCAGCAGCAGCAAGTTTAGTATAAACTTTATAATCTTCACAAGATTTTAAATTAACAATCTTTAAATCTTTAGTAGTTGTAAGCATTACTCCACAATTTTTATACTCTGGAGGTTTTTCCATCGCTGCTAAATCGTTTTGATCCCTTGTTGAGTTTGCTGAATATAAAGCAAGAGTTTCAGTTGCTTTAGTATTTAAATTTAAATAGAAAACATAATTTCCATCAACAATATCGACTGTGTTATTAAAAGAAACATCCCTTTTCTTATAATCTTTTGTATTCCGTGTAGCATCTTTTAAAGTTTCATTATTGATGTTATATCCAAATGGAAATTCAGGAACAAACGAAACTGTTTGAATCATTCTTTCAGCTGACCAAGTACGTTTTCCTTGATCATATTCTGCACTACAAACATAATTTTCTTCATCAAAACTAACTTTTGAAGGACATCTATAATAATCGTATCTTCCAACATATGCTTGTGTTGAACTAGTAATAGGTTTAGTAGAATCAAAGTTATAGGCAATTTCTCCAAAAGCAACAAGTCCACTAGAAGAAGTACAAACGTTTTCTCTACTTCTTAACTTACCATTTTGAATATATTCACTAATAACTGTTTGGTTATTTAAACTTCCTGAAACGGCTTTAGAACAAGCAACATAACTTGTATACTCGTTCATATTACAATACTTATATTGAGCATAACCAGCTATATCTCCAATTGAAATTTTATTCAAAATTTCACTTGAAGAAAAATCGATTGATTCTAACTCATCTTCTTTATAATTGTTATCGTTTAAAAATTGTTTAAAGTTGTTATATGCTGTTAAATCTTGTTCATATGTTCCAATAAAAACCTCAGCAGGTTTATAATAACTTCCAACAAACCACCCAACTACACCACCTAAACCAGCACAAATAGGACAGGCAACTGCAAGAGCAATAATACGTTTTAAATACATCATATGAATTATTTTAACATATAATAAAGATGATGTAAAAAGGCAATTTTTTACTTAAGTTGACATCTAGTTTTGTTAACTAGATTAAAAAACAATATGATTTACGATATATTTTTAAATTAATTAATGGTATTACTAACACCTTTAAGCAATTCTTCTAAAGTTATATTTAATCCTTTTGATATTTTAGCAAGTATCAAAAGAGTAGGATTTCTTCTTCCATTTTCTAAATCACAAAGATAATTTTTATTAATTCTAGATTCAAAAGCTAATGTCTCTATCGACATCTTTTTAAGTTTTCTTAAATATCTGATTCTACATCCAAGTTCAGAATATACATTAATTTCTTTCAAGTTTTTCATATAGTTTTGACATACTTTCAATTTTTCTAAATAAGTGACCAATATTAGATTTACTTACAATTGAGTTAAGCTCTTGACTCATCATTGTAGCTAAATCAGCATATGAAGCTTCTTTATCTTTTAATCTTAATTTACATAATAATCTAACTTTTTCATTAGTAATATTTTCAATACCTAAATGTTTATCAATTAGATTAATTTGTTCAATTTGAACTTTAGCTTTATCAATACTTTTCTTGTAATTATATTGATCACAAATAATTAATCTATTATTTACATTTGAATAATCTCTACTAACTCTTACATCTTCAAATTTAATACAACATGAAGAAGCATCTAAAAGAGCTAAAAAACTACTGATTTGATCACTCTTTTTTAAATATATAACAAAATTATTTCTTCTTTGAATTACTTTAAAATCAAATTGAGCATACTTTAATTTACTAATTATCTTTAAAATATTTTTAGCTAAAGCTTCATCATTTACATAAAATTCTAAGTGATAATTAGAAGTTTTAGGAGAATTACAACTTCCACAAGCTAAAAATAAACCCATTAAAAAACCTCTAACCTTGTCTTCTTTATTTATTAAATCTTGACTAACTTTAGATTCTAAAAGATTAATATCTAAAGAAGAAAATATGGTAGTTCCTCCATTAATTATATTAACTAAATATTCTGTAGCTTTATAAAATTTCATAGTTTTTCTAAAAGAAAAACTGACCATTACATCATCATAAAGTTCTTTTACTAAAGAATAAATAAACTTAGCAACTTTAGCATTTTCTGTTCTTAATATTAAAAACTCATTCTTATTTTTAAATTTAATCGTACCATTTACTCTTATAAAAGCAGCTAAAAGAGATCTCTTCATTTCTTCATCAAGAGATATATTTTCAGTTATTTCATTTTTGATTTCATTAGTAAATGATATGATTTCTTCCATATTTATTTCATCTCATTGAGTATATGTATTGCTCTTGTTGCAGCTATACTTCCATCACTACAAGCTGTTACAACTTGTCTTAAAGGTTTATCAATAACATCACCTATTGCTAAACAATTTTTAACATTGGTTTCCATAAACTTATTTGTAACAATATATCCTTTGTTAGTTTCTACACCTAACTTAGATAAAAGATATGTTGAAGGTTGATCTTTAAAGAAAGGAAAAACACATGAAATATTAACTGTTTTTGTTTCTCTAGTTGTTGTATTAATAATTTCTACTTTCTCAATTCTTTCTTCTCCAATATATTTATTAATTGTAAATGGATATAAAAATTCAACATTATCTAACTCTTTAAGTTTAGCTAAATTGTTTTCTTCATCATCTAAATTGTTATCATTTACTAAATAAACTTTATTAACAATTTTAGATAAATATAATGCTTCTAAATATCCTTTTCTTGATGAAGCGTATACTAAAACATCCTTATTTTTAAATAAGAATCCATCACATACTGCACAAAAAGAGATGCCTTTTCCATAATATTTTTCTTCATCTTTTAATCCTGAACCTCTAGTTTTACTTCCTGTAGCAATGATTAAAACTTTAAATAAATAAGTATCTTTTTCTCCTATTACTTCAAAGCCTTCTTTTACCTTTTTAACATCAATACAGTTATCTTTTTTAACTTTGACGTTGAACTCTTTAAGTTGATTTTTCATCATCATTCCTAAAGAAAATCCATCGATAGAAGTTACACCAGGATAGTTTTCGATATGAGTAGTAATATTAAGTTTTCCTCCACTCATTTCTTTTTCAATAATTTCAAAACTATATTTACTTCTTGCTAAATAAAGGGCAGCACTCATTCCTGCTGGTCCAGCACCAATAATACCGACATCTTTAATTATTTTCATTAGCTTTAACCTCTAAATATAAATCATCCATCGTAGCTAAAAACTTCTTTGGATGAGGCATCTTTTCTTTGAAATCTCTTTTTGCCATAGTCATTAAAACACAATCAATATTAGCATTTAGAGATAATTGATAGTCAATGTAATTATCACCAACATATAATATATCTTCGTTTTTTAAATTATATTTTTCTTTTAGTATTTCTACACCTTGACTATCTGGTTTAGGTCTAGAAAGATCATCACAAGTTAACATATCATCAAATAGGTTATATAACTTACATTTCTTTAAAGAAAATATAGCTCTATCCTTATTCTTTTGAGTAAGAATAAGGATTAAATAACCATCTTTTTTAAGTTTAAGTATAGTTGATCTAGTATGTTTAAAAGAATGTAATTTTTGATTGTAATGTTTAATCGATCTTGTTCTATATTCTTTTAAAATAAAATCTCCATCGTATTCAGGGAAAATTCTAGCAATAGATTGTTGGATAGGAGGTCCACTAAAGGTTCTTAAAACATCATCGCTAATATAATAATCTTTATCTTTATATGTATTTATTAATTCTCTCCAAGAATCAATAATTACAACATCAGTATCGATTAAAGTTCCATCTAAATCAAAAACTATTGCTTTATACATTCCTCTTCCTCCTTATTTGAATTATATTTTTGCCATTGATAAACAAGTATTTTCTTTTCGTTTAATATTTTTAAAACAACACAAATAAGGATGATAAAAGCACCAATTCCAATCATATAATAAGAACTAACATTAGAGAAATTGCCATCAGTTCCCATATTAAATGAACTATCTCTTAAAGGTTCTAATATAGCTCTTGTAGCTCCATACCACATAATATACCATCCAACACAACTTCCATCTGCATGATAATTATGTTTTAAATATTTATTAATTCCAAATAAGTTCTTAATTCCATATTCAATAAAGAAATATCCACCTATATTAACTAAAGCTTCAATAAAGAATAATGGTAAATATATAGTTCCATCCGTTAATTTTCCACTATGAACACTACTATATTTCATGTTTTCTCTAATAAAATTAGGTATCCACATAAAATAGGATTCATTTATAGGTCCACCATGAACTTCGTTATTAAAGAAGTTTCCAAATCTTCCAATTGCTTGAGCAACTAAAATTGTAGGAACAATAATGTCTACTAATAAAAGGTAGTCAATCTTCTTATATCTTTCGTTAACAAACTTATAGACAATCATTACAGTGATTCCAGCAATAATACCAAAAACAGCTCCACCCATAATGGCAAGTCCGCCTTCCCAAATGTAGAACATTCTAATTGGATTAGAAGCAAATTGATCCCATTCTCCAATAACATACCAAGCTCTAGCACCTAATATTCCACTAGGAAAAGCGATAAAGAAACAAGTAGTAATTAATCCATGATGTCCATAAATACTCCATAGTTTATAGTCACAAATATAAAGAACTAAACATGCTCCAGAAACAATAAATAATGCATATAAAGCAATTTCAAACTTAAATGTTGAACCAATTCTTTCCATTAAAGAAGAATATGCTTTAGTATCGTTATTTAATAACCAAATACCTTCTTTAGAAACAATAATTCTATTAGCTAAAGGAAATAAAAGATTAGGTACACTTATTTCTAAAGATCCATATAAACAAGCAACACATAAAGCAAGTGAAGAATACATTATTATTCTTAAAATCTTTTTAAATTTATCTGTTTCTCTTTTATTTAAAATATATAAAAGAATAAACATAATAGTTAAAAATGTAGCTAAGAAAATATCAAAAAAGAATAAAAGAATAAAAATTAAAGCTAACATCCCTTTATCAAATTCAAAAGTTGGATTACTCTCTTTAATATCTTTTAAAACATTAGAGGTATAGTATCCTCCACAAATTAATAAAGTGCCAACTATAAATAAAGAGACAGGAATTAATATATATTTTAAATTTCTAACAAGAAAATTAAGGCTAAATTCCTCTCTATAATCATATATTTTTTTCTTAAAATATATAGCATATAAAGCAATACCAGCAAATACTAAGATAAAACCAATAATATTAAAAGTTATGCTCATTTAATTTTCTCCTTTCTTCTTTTATCATCCTCAAGAACTCTTTTTAAATATATTCCTGTATAACTATTTGGATTAGATGAAATTTCTTCAGGAGTTCCTGTTGCAACAACTTCTCCTCCATTATCTCCTCCATCTTTTCCTAAATCAATAATATAATCAGCCATTTTTATAACTTCTAGATTATGTTCAATAACTAAAACTGTATCTCCATTATTAACAATAGATTCAATAATTTTTAATAATCTACTTACATCATTAACATGAAGACCAGTAGTAGGTTCATCTAGAATAAATAATGTTTTTCCGGTTGGTTTTCTTTGTAAATAATAAGCTAGCTTAACTCTTTGAGCCTCTCCTCCACTTAAAGTAGGAGCAGGTTGACCTACCTTAACATAACCTAAACCAACATCTACTAAGGTCTTTAATTTTCTAGCTAAAGAAGTATTATTTTTAAATAATTCATATGCATCTTCAATGGTCATTTCTAGAATATCATAGATATTTTTCCCTTTATAAGTACACATCAAAGTTTCTTCGTTATATCTTTTTCCATCACATTCATCACATTTTACATAAACGTCAGGAAGGAAATTCATTGGAATTCTAGTAACACCATCCCCTTCACAATGTTCACATCTTCCACCTTTAACATTGAAAGAGAATCTTCCTTTATCATATCCATGAGCTTTTGCTTCAAGAGTTGAAGCAAAAATATCTCTAATATCATCAAAAGCTTTTACATATGTTGCTGGATTACTACGAGGAGTTCTTCCAATTGGTTCTTGTGAAATATTAATAACTTTATCAATGTTTTCAAAACCTTTAATTGATTTATAAGGTCCTGGATTTTCATCACTTCCATCAATAATCTTGTGTAATGCTTTATATAATGTTTCATTAACTAAACTAGATTTTCCACTACCACTAACACCAGTAACACAAACAAAGCAACCTAAAGGAATCTTAACATCAATGTTCTTTAAGTTGTTTAATGTACATCCATTTAATTCAATAAAGTTTCCATTACCTTTATTTCTAAATCCTGGAACAGCAATAAACTTCTTTCCGATTAAATATTGTCCAGTAATACTCTTTTCACATTTTTTAATATCTTCTAGAGATCCTGAAGCTACAAGTTCACCTCCATGAACACCAGCTCCTGGACCAATATCAACAATAAAATCAGCATTTCTGATCATATCATCGTCGTGCTCTACAACTATTAAAGTGTTACCTAAATCTCTCATTTCTTTTAAAGAAGCAATTAATTTTTCACTATCTCTTTGATGTAATCCAATACTTGGTTCATCTAAAACATATAAAACGCCACTTAATTTACTTCCAATTTGAGTAGCAAGTCTAATTCTTTGACTTTCTCCTCCACTTAAAGTCATACTTAATCTAGCTAAAGTTAAGTATTCAAGTCCAACATCAAGAAGGAATTTAATTCTATTTTTAATTTCATTTAAAAGTAATTGAGCTACTTTTTTATTGTATTCACTTAATTTATTTTCTAATTCAATAAAGAATTCATATAAATCTTTTAAACTCATTAAACATAAATCATATATGTTTTTACCATCTATTTTTACACTTAAAACTTCTTTACTTAATCTAGCACCATGACAAGTAGGACAATCAACATCTTTAATAAATCTAGCATAAAGCATTCTATTAAATTCACTACTTGTTTCTCTATAAAGTCTTTCAATTCTAGTTTTTAGACCTTCAATAAATCCATTCTTTCTCATAGTATTTCCACTAGCAGAAGTAATAGTATAACTAACAGGTTTATCACTACCATTTAACATAATATCTATTTGTTCTTTAGTATAATTTTTAAATGGAATATTTGTAGGAATATTGTATGTATCTAATAAAATTTTAAAGTTTTGCCAATCTAAATTTGTAGTATTTACAACATATTTATAGTAAACAATAGCACCTTGATCGATACTAATTTCTTTATTAGGAACTAATAAATCTATATCAACTTCTTGTTTAATTCCTAATCCATTACAAGTTGGACAACATCCTAAAGGAGAATTAAAAGAAAATAATCTTGGTTCTAATTTAGGAACAGTAAATCCACATTCATCACAAGCACTATGTTCACTAAATAATCTTTCTTCATCATTAATTAAAACTAAAACAAAACCATTTGACCATTCACTAGCAAGCTCACAAGCTTCATAAACTCTACTTCTTGAATCTTCTTTTAAAGCGATACGATCAATAACAATATCAATATCATGCCTAATATTTTTTTCTAATTTAAAGTCGATTTCTTCAGCTAAATAGATTTTTCCATCAATTCTTAATCTAGAAAAACCATTTTTAATAATCTTTTCTAAAGTGTCTTTATGTGTTCCTTTTTCATGACGAACAACTGGAGAAAGTATTTGAATTCTTGTATTAAGTGGATTCTCTAAAATGATTGAAGTAATCTTTTGAATTGAAAAAGCTACAATTGGTTTATTGTGATTTGGACAATATGGAACACCAATTCTAGCAAAAAGAAGCCTTAAATAATCATAAATTTCAGTAACAGTTCCAACAGTAGATCTAGGATTATGAGATACACTTTTTTGATCTATAGCAATACTTGGAGATAATCCTTCTATACTTTCTACATCTGGTTTTTCAAAATTACCTAAAAATTGTCTAGCATATGAAGATAAACTTTCAACATATCTTCTTTGTCCTTCAGCAAAAATAGTATCAAAAGCAAGTGTAGATTTTCCACTACCACTAACTCCTGTAAAAACAATTAATTTTTCTTTTGGTAAAGAGACACTAACGTTTTTTAAATTATTCTCTTTTGCACCTCTAACTTTAATCTCATTTATTGCCATATGTTTAATTATATAAAAATAATATATTTTTATAAAGTTAAAGACATATTAAGATTAGAGAACATATAAATATACACTACAAAATTGAAGAACCATACCAATAAGAACAAATACATGGAATATGGTATGGAACCAAACACTTTTCTTTTTTCCTAATCCATAAAGTATGGCACCAATTGAATAAGATACTCCACCAAATAAAAGTAGAAAAAACCCTGTATTTCCAACTTGTTTTATAATTCCATCACTAGCTAAAAGTATAATCCATCCAGCAACAATATAAATAATCATACTTAATTTTGAATACTTATGAATATTTATTGAATTAAAGACTATGCCTAAAGCTACTAAAATCCATACAATTACAAATATAATCCATCCTGAATAAGGAATTGTATTATTCCGAATACTAGTTTCTCTAATAGAAGATAAACAAAATATTGAATAAGTTCCAGCTAATAAAACAAATACAAAATCATGATCAATTACTCTAAATACTTTTTTTCCTCTATTTTTAGCTAAAGCATGATATAAGCATGAAATTGTCATACATGTAATCATACCAAAACCATATAAAGCAATTCCTATACATTTATATATAAATTCTTGATCATAAATTATTGAATTTTGTGGATAGACCCCACAAACTTTTAGATACATAAAAATAACTGCAAATATTCCAAAAATTGCACCAAGACCATGTGTAATAGAATTACATAATTCATGTCTTAATTTATAATTTGGTAATTTAATATCATCTACACACATAGAGTGTCCTCCTATCTAGTATTTAATACTAGCATAAATAATATTAAAAACAACTCAAATATAAAATTTAGTATTATTTCCTCATTATTTTTATAAAAAATTAATATTTATATTTATTCATTTATACTTGATTATATTTACATGTATAATAATTATATGGAAAATATATACGCTGTTATTGATGTTAAAGCATTCTATGCTAGCTTTGAATGTATCGAAAGAAACTTAGATCCATTTACCACTCCTTTAGTTGTAACTGATGTAGCAAGAAAGGAAGCAACTATTGTTTTAAGCGTGTCTCCATATTTAAAATCTATTGGTGTTCCTTCTAGATGTAGAAGAGCTGATTTACCAAAAAACATTCCTAATATGATATATGCAACTCCACAAATGGAAAAATATGTTAAATGTAGTGCTAAAATTGTATCTATTTTATTAGATTTTGTAGCTCAAGATGATATACATGTTTATTCAATTGATGAATCATTTATTAACTTAAAGCCTTATTTAAAACTATATAATTGTACTCCAGAAGAACTTTGTGCTCGTATTCAAAAAAGAGTTAAAGATGAAACTGGATTAGTAGTTACATGTGGAATTGGAGAAAACATGTTTTTAGCTAAAATGGCTGATGATATTGAGGCTAAAAAGGCTCCTAATTATATAGCTGTTTGGAAAAAAGAAGATGTTCCTACTAAATTATGGCCTTTAAAACCAGTATCAAAAGTGTGGGGAATATCAACAGGATATGAAAAAAGATTAAATACAATGGGTATATATTCTGTATATGATTTAGCTCACTTTAATAAAGATATATTAGTTAAAAAGCTGGGTATTTTAGGTGAAGAATTATATAACCATGCTAATGGAATAGATAATACTAACATTAGAGAAAAGTATGATCCAGTGAATAAAAATCTTTCTGTAGGTCAAGTTTTATTAAGGGATTATACATATAAAGAAGCTAAATTAATTATTAAAGAAATGAACGATGATTTATGTTCAAGAATGCGTTCATTTAATTTAGAAACTCAAGTTATTCATTTAATGGTAGGCTATTCTCAATGTTCTCAAGCCGTAGGTTTTGCTCATCAAGTCCAACTTCTTCTTCCTACATCAAATAATAATAAAATATATGATGCATTAATGTATTTATATAATTCATATGTAAATGATGAACCAATTAGAAGAATTGGTATTTCATTTTCAAAATTAACTAAACAACAAGATATACAATTATCACTATTTGATGATTTTGAAAAAGATCAAAAAGAACAAGCTCTATTTGAAGCAATGGATGAAATACAAAAGAAATATGGTAAAAATAAACTTCTTAGAACTAGTGCTTTAAGTAAGTCTTCAACTGCTAAAGAAAGACATAATCAAATAGGTGGTCATAGAAAATAGTTAGGATTTCATATAGTTTTTTAAAAAATAAAACCATAAGTTTCTTCACTTATGGTTTTTAATTTATAAGCTTATTGATCCATCCCTACAAACAACTCGTTTAATAGAAGATCCATCTTTCCAAGAAGACATAATAGCAATAGCTTGCCACTTCTCTTTAGTATCTAGGAAGGAAATTGAAGTTAAATTTTTATTATTATAGAAAGCATTATTCTTTATTGATGTAATTGTTGAAGGAAGAGTTAACGAAGATAAAGAAGAACAGTTATAGAACGTAGCTTCATTAATTACACTAACTCCTTCAGGAACAACAAATGATGTTAATGATGAACATCCATAGAAAGCATATGAACCAATAGCATTAACACTACTTGGAATATTAATTGTACTTAAAGATGAACAAACATAGAAAGCAGCTTCACCAATCTCAGTTAATGTAGAAGGAAGTGTAATAGATTCTAATGAAGAACAATTGTAGAAAGTATATCTATTAATACTTGTAATTCCTTCTGGAATAGCAATCTTTCTTAATGATGAACATCCATTAAATGCATATCCTCCAATACTTGAAACAGTAGAAGGAATAGTAACATTATTTAATAAAGAACATCCATAAAAAGCATAATCTTCAATAGTAGTTATTCCTTCATGCATAACTATTGATTCTAATGAAGAACAATTATAGAAAGTAGAATCTTTAATTGTATTAACATTAGCGGGAATATTAATTGATTTAACAACTTTAACCTCTTTAAATGAAGGCATCTCTTCCATTTCATCAGGAAGAATAAAATTATAAGAAGATGTAACTTCTTTAAAGAAAGAACTTATGAAAGATGTAAGAGGAGTTAAGAATTCAAATGTATTTAAACTTGCAGGTAAATTACTACAATTTGTAACATTAAATAATTCTTTTAAGCTATATTCTTTAACGTCTCCAGGAACCTTAATTGTATTGATGTTATAACAACCTTCTAATGCTCCTAGAGCATTTTTAACACTACTTGGAATTGAAATACTTGTAATATTTGTATTTAATTCAAAAGCATTTTTACTAATAGTAGTTACAGGTTTATCATCAATTGTAGAAGGAATTGTAACATTTAAATCATCACCTAAATACTTATGAATGATGATAGATCCATTAACATTTTGATATTTAAATAATGAAGAAGTGCTTATCCAACTAGCTTTTAAAGTAATATCATCTAGAGAATCATTTATGTATCCTTCTTCTACTTTTGTATCGTTTATATACCATCCACCAAAAATACAGCCTTCTTTAGTTGGTGTAGGAAGTTCATCAATTATCTTAGAATCATAAATTCTAGGGCTAATATCTTTTCCTCCATCACTATCAAATGTAACTGTATAAGATGAATTATAATTAGCTACAAAAGTAGCGTCACTAGGAATATCATAAGCATCAAAATTGCTTACAGGCACTCCGTTATATGTCCAACAAGTAAATTTATATCCTTCTTTCGTAGGAGTATTTAATTCATAAGTATCTCCAAAGGTAACAACATATGTATCTTGAACAACATTTCCACCATTAGCATCAAGAGTAATTGTATAATCATTTCCTGTATATTTTGCTACTAATGTTATATCTGAACTTGCAACAGATTGAGAAAATAACCATTCATCTCCGCTAGGATCAAACCATCCTTCAAAAGTGTTCCCTTCTTTAAGTGGGTCTATTGGCTTATTTATTTTATTTTTCCCTGTAACAACTTGAGTAAATGGTTCTTGCCCATTATTTGGATCAAAAGTTATTGTATAAGTATTTAATTCAGAAAAATTATTTACTTTTAACTCTAATTCTTCAATCTTATCAAGTATTAATTGATCAGTACTACTTAAAGAATCTAATTCACTATTAATATTAGAAATTTCAGCATCATAATTTGATTGTAAATTACTTAATTTAATATCATATTCACTCTTTAATGCTTGAAGATCAGTTTTATATTTATTTTCTAAATCAACCATCTTTTGATTTAAAGTAGATATCGTAGAATCTATTTCTTGTACCTTAGCTTTATATTCAGTTTTTAAAGAATTAATAGAATTTCCATTCTCTTCAATCTTTGATGTTAATTCACTTACTTTTAATTCGTAATCACTCTTTAAATTAGCAATTTGAGTATTGATAAAAGCGTCTTCATTTTGTAATTCACTTAATTTTGCATCATATTCAGTTTTTAAGTCGCTAAGTTGCTTCTTAATTGTATTTATTTGTTCTTCATTTTCAGCATCGATTCTTTCTAATTCAGCAATTTTACTTTCATATTCATTACGTAAAGATATGATTGCTTCTTCATTTGCTTTATCAGCATCTTCAAGTTTCTTTAACTCGATTTCATAATTTTCTTTTAAAGAATCAAGTTCATTTTTTAATAAGTTATACTTAGATGTCAAATCATTTAGTGCATTATTATAATTATCATTTACTTCATTTAATTTATTTTTATTTTGATTAATCAATTCATTTAAAGCATTAACATCACTAGCATGCTTGTCATTTAACTCTTCTATTTTTGTTTCGTATTCTTCTTTTAAATTATTAATTTTTTCTTGTAATTCATCAAGCTTAACTAAAATTAAGGAAATCTCCTCATTAATTTTATTAGTTTCCTCTTTTTTAGCATAAAAACATGATGGTAAGCTAGATAGTAAGGCTACTAAACTAGCACTAGTAATAAATATTTTTATAATTTTATTCTTCATAAAACAGCCTTAAAATAACAAGTTATTATTAAAATTATTTTATCAAAACAACAAAAAAAGTTAAACGAATTATAGAGTAATTAATAGGAGGTTAATCTAATATAAGATTAATTTAAAAAGAAAAACGTAGCTAAGAAACATAGCTACGTTTAACTAATTATTTATTTTTTTTATTCTTGCTCTTTTTGATAATAAATTTAACTAAAACAATAAGTTCATGAACAACAAGAGGTAATACACTCATACCCATGGTAATTAACCAATGGTAAATATTCATCTTATCTCCTGCTGTATTAAATACATCTCTAACACCAGGAACTTCAACAACAAATAATTGAAGAGCAACACCAACAACAAAAGCAACTAACATCATGTAATTCTTGTTTTTAAATACATAAATAAATGATTTATCCATATTTGACATACCAACCATATGGAATAACTCAGCAAAAGCTAATGTTGTAAATGCCATTGTTTGAGCTAAATGGACTACATCACCACTTGCATTAGCTATATCACTCCAACTATACATTCCATTCATGAAGAATGCTGCCAAATATGAAGCAATAACTGCAATTGTAATAATTAAGCCATACCCACCTGTTGTAAACCATCCACCATGAGCAAATAAGCTTTCATTAGCACTACGTGGTTTTTGTTTCATATTATTAGGATCTTTTGGATCCATTCCTAAAGCAATAGCTGGAAGGGAATCGGTAATTAAATTAACCCATAATAAATGGATGGCAATAAATGGAGCTGGGAATCCAAGAATGATAATAATTAACATTCCAAATACTTCAGCAAAGTTACTACTTAAAAGGAAAAGAACTGTTTTCTTAATATTAGCAAAAATTCCTCTGCCTTCTTCAACTGCTTTTTCAATACTTGCAAAGTTATCATCAGTTAAAACCATATCTGCTGCACCTTTAGCTACATCGGTTCCAGTAATACCCATAGCAATACCGATATCAGCAGCTTTTAAACTTGGAGCATCATTAACACCGTCTCCAGTCATAGCACATATATTTCCATTTGCTTTAAAAGCTTTAACAATACTTACTTTATTTTCAGGACTAACACGAGCAAATACTCTACATGTTTTACAAACTTCTTTAAGTTCTTCTTCACTTAATTTGTCAATTTCTTCACCCATAATACATTGATCTTTTGATTCAACTATTCCTAATTCACTAGCAATAGCAAAAGCTGTATCTTTATGGTCTCCTGTAATCATAACAGTAGTAATCCCTGCTTCTTTAAATTTACTTACAGCAGGTTTTGCTTCAGCTCTAGGAGGATCAATCATTGCAACAAGACCAACAAAAATTAAATTTTCTTCTTCAATTTCATCTTTATAGTCATAAGCTAAAGCTAAAACTCTTAAAGCTTTATCACTAAAATATGAATTTGCTTTATATATTTTTTCAATATCACTATCATTAATTTTTCTAATTTCACCATTAATTAATATTCTATCTGTATGTTTTAAGATTGAATCTAACGCACCTTTTGTATAATGGATATTTTTAAATCCATCATTATGAAGTGTTGTCATCATCTTTCTAACACTATCAAATGGTAATTCATTTACTCTAGGAGTTTCTTTTTCTAAATCTTTTTTATGCATATTAAATTCATTAGAGAAAGCAACAAGAGCAATTTCAGTAGGATCACCATATAATCCTTCATCGACACTAGCATTAGAACAAAGGCTCATACCTTTAGCTAATAATCTTAATTGTTCGTTTGTATTAAACTCATTAAAATCTTCTTTTTCAAAATAGTTGTCATTTGTATAAGCTTCTAAAACAGTCATTTTATTTTGAGTTAATGTTCCAGTTTTATCACTACAAACAACACTAACTGCACCAAGTGTTTCAACACTAGGAAGTTTTCTAACAATTGTGTTAGCTTTAACCATTCTTGAAACACCAATTGAAAGAACAATAGTAACAACTGTAGCTAAACCTTCTGGGATAGCGGCAACAGCTAAAGCAATTGAAGAAAGTAAAGCTTCAATCCAGTTGTGAAGCTCTTTCATTTGATCAATTCCACCACTAATAATCCAAATAGCATCAACAACAAATACTAAAACAACGATTCCAGCGCAAATAATACCTAATATTTTCCCTAATTTTTCTAAAACTTTTTGTAATGGAGTTAATTCTTCTTCATCATCATCTAAGGCTTTTGCAATCTTTCCAATTTCAGTATCCATGCCAGTATTAACTACAATTCCTTTACCTCTTCCATATGAAATAGGTGTAGACATATATACTTCGTTTATTCTATCTCCAACAGCAACACTACTAGAAAAAACAATATTTGCATCTTTTTCAACAGGAACACTTTCTCCTGTTAAACTAGATTCGTTTGCTTTTAAATTGCTTGATTCAATTAATCTAATATCTGCTCCAACAGTGTCACCTTCTTCTAAAACTACGATATCTCCAACAACTAATTCACTGGATTTAACACGGACATGTTTTCCATCACGAATAACTGTACTTTCTGGAGAAGATAATTTTTTCAAGGCTTCTAATGAAGTTTGAGCTTTAACTTCTTGAACAGTTCCTATAATCGAATTAATAATAATAACAGCTAAAATAATTATGACATCTGGCCAGTCACCAACATCCAAAAACCAGTTTGAAATAGTTGAAGGATCAACTGTAACTGTTTCATAAATGCTAATACCAATTGTTAATGCAATTGCTGCAAAAAGAACATAGATCATTGGATCTTTCATTTGTTCAAAGAACATTCTAATAACTGATTTCTTTTTCTTTTCAGTTAATTTGTTTTCACCATTCTTTTCTAATCTTCTTTTTGCTTCTTCTTGAGACAATCCTTTTTCTAAATCAGTCTCAAAAGCTTGTTCTAATTGCTTATTATTTAATGTTTCAAAAGCAATAGATTCTTTAACTTTTACATTATCACTTATTTTCTTTTTGGCCATAATATACTCCTTAATAATATAAATGGTCTTGCAAATTTACTCGCTTATAACCGGGTATAACCGTGTTGTCGATATATAAGCTTAAGCTACTCTCCATGTATTAAAATTAAACATTATTTTATATTTCATTTCAATTAAAAATATAATTTTTAATTTAAAAATTATGTTAACTCAAATTAACTTTTAATTTTATATTTAATTAACTATCAAAAATAAGTTAAATAATTTATTATTTAAATATGAAAAAATTTATAAGAACATTATTTATATTTACAGGATTACTTCCTATTTCGTTTGGTTTAGCTAAAAACTATGATTTAACTTTAGAATTAAAGCAACCTAAAAGTGCTTCTATTTTAAATTACGATAGTAGTTTAGGTATTTTTAAAGATTTAACTAAAGAAGAAGTTAAATCTTATTATGGAGCATTAAGTTCTAAAACTGGATTAACTGGAGATGAATTTTTAAACGAATTACAAAATGTTATTAAAAATGGACATACTCAAGTTAGTAATTCAGCTGCATGGGATTCAAATTGGACGTTATTTACTCTTATTGATAGAGATTATCTTAGTGATCCATTAACTGAAGAAGAAATTTCTACTCAAACATGGAAAAAAGATAATGTCGAAGTTAAACCTCTTTATACTGATAAAACTACATTCATTAAGGCAAGTAAAAAAGTAGATAGAGAACATATTTGGCCTAAATCAAGGGGATTTAAATTTGCGACTTCAACTAGCGAAAAAGGTGATGAAAAACCTTACGCAGCTACAGATATGCATAATTTAAGAATGGGAGAATCTACCAATAACCAAGTTGGACATAACAACTATCCTTTTGGAACTGTTAAAGATAAAACTGCTTCATCTACAAAAGCTGTTAGTTCTTCATATACTTCAACAGTAACTGGATATTTAGGATTAAATGAAAATAACGTCACAGTTTATGAACCAAGAGATGAAGATAAAGGTGATATTGCTAGAAGTTTATTTTACATGGCAGCTAGATATCATAACTATATCGATGCTGAAACTTTCCAACCTGCTTTAAAATTAGTAGATTTTTCAAGTAGTGATAATTACAATGCTACAATTGTCGCTATTGATACTAAAACTTCTCCAGCAACATATGGAAATTTAAAAGATTTATTAGAATGGAATATTCTTGACCCAGTAGATGAATATGAAATTCATAGAAATAACTTAGTTTATAATGCCATTCAACATAATAGAAATCCATTTATTGATTATCCTTTGTGGGCAAATGTAGCTTTTGGTAATAAACATTTAGACTTAAACCAAGATAATGGGCTTGCTACAGGTGAACCATATATCATTTCTCATGATTCAAAAAGAGAATTTGAATTAAATGATAAAATTAAAACTTCAGATTTCCATATTACTTATTATGATGCTAACGGAAATCCTACTGAATTAGATACTTCTTCTACTTTAATTAAGATGTATTTAGTAGATAAGGAAAATAACGAAACATTAATTAAAGAAGGCTATGTTCTAGATAAAGTTGGAAGTTTTAAAATTAAGTTTACATATTTTAAAGATAATATTATTTATGAGGCATATTGTGATATATCTGTAAAAAAACTTACTACTTTAGAAAAATTAGAAAAATTTTATGAGCAAAATCAAACAATTATTTTAGTAATTGTAGCTATTATTGTTTTAGCTATAGTTATTGCTTTATCATTATTAAAGAAAAAACAACAAGCTAAAAAAACTAATACAAAAAATAAAAATAAAACACCTAGAAGGAAAAAATAGTTAAGATTTAATATAGTTTTTCATGATAAGAAGCCTTATCAATATACATATTTTTATCTGCTTCTTTTAATAAGTCACCTACACTTGTCTTTTTATCTATTCTTAAAGCATATCCTAAAGATATATCTAAAGGATACGTTAGGGTTTTGTTTTCTTCCTTTACTCTTTCTTTAAAGTTAATAATTAATTGTTGAATATCTACATCTTGATTAAAAGGAATATATGTAAAAAATTCATCTCCTCCAATTCTATAAGATGTTCCAATTTTTGAGAATGTTTCATTAATTAATAAAGCAGTTTTTTTAATAATAGTATCACCTACATCATGACCATATTTATCATTTAACTTCTTTAAATTATTGACATCATACATAATAAAAATTGTCCCAATTTCTTTCTTTTCTTCATCATTTAATAACTGTTCAGTAAAAGCTCTTCTATTTGGTAATTCAGTTAAAATATCAACATAAGCTAAATTAGTTAGTACATCTACTTCTTGTTTTTGTTTTTCTAATAGTTCTCTTTCTTTAAGATGTTCTTTTTCAGTAATAAAGAAATAAGCAAAAATAACACCAATTGTATTACATAAAGGTTGAACTGGAATATTTACACTTAAAGGAATAATAAAAGCATTAATTAATAAGGAAATAACAGGGATAATTGAATAAAGTACTGCATAAATTAATATAGATTTATTCTCGTATCTTCTTGTAAATAAAAGATAAATAACACTTATTAAAGGAATAAAATAATAGAATCCATTAATTAAAACAAAATAGTTAAAGAAACCAAGTCTAGTATATCTTTCAACTGAACTTGGATCATTCGAAACCGAATAAATAAATGGAACAAATAGATTTATAATTATAAGAATTAATAAAGCAATATAAGGAATAAAAACCATCGATTTAATAGCCAAATTTCTCTTTTTCCAAACAAAACAACATAAATATAAACAATAAACTACAGGGAAAGTTTCAAATATTATGTAAAAAAGAAATACTACTATTTCAAAAAGAATTGGATAATATTTAACATTAGAATTATAAAAAACAACAAACAATCCATCTAAAATTACATATGCTAAAGTTGTAAAAATTAAGCCAATATAAAAGTATTTATTTATTCTGTTTTTAATACTAACAAATACTTTTATGCATAATATTCCTAGTAATATTACTAAAAATACAATAATACTTGAATATAATATCAACTCATTCATAGAACTATTTTATCACAATAATATAAAACTACTTACTTTTACTTATATTTTCTATCTCTTTATTTATATTTATAACTAATTCTTTATCTAGTTTCAAAACTTCTCTATCAAAAGTATAGATTCCATTTCCTTCTTTTTCACAATCATTAATTTGAGTATAAATTACTCCACTTAATATACCTTCTTTCATTAAAGGAATAATGGACTTTTCATATAGTTTTTTATATTTATTATTAAATTGTTCTTTTGTTTTTGAATTTCTATGTCCATAAAATGTTGGATAATCAAAATGATCCTTTACTTTTAAACCTAATCCACCAGTTTCACTTAAAAAATATGGTCTATGTGAAAAAGGATCTTTTCTTTTTCTTTTTGTAAAATAATAAGCATGAATTGAAAAAACATCACTATTTGTTGTATCAATCCAACCACTAGCTGTATCAAAAAGATGTTGATTATTATCTAATTCTTTAAAATAAATGTAAAATGAACTAGGATCGAATTCTCCCCATGATTCATTAAAAATGGTAAACATAATAATTGAAGGATAAGATTTTAAAGAAGAATAGATTTCATCTACTTCTTCTTTAAAATGTTCTCTATTTTCTAAAGATTCTCTACCATATTCTTTATAAGATAAATATTTTTCTTTATTAAATATTTCATAACTTATTCCAGGTTTAAAATTATTAATTAATTTATATTTAGTTCCTCCATTAGGAAAATCTTGAATAACTAGTATTCCATATTTATCACATAAATAGTAAAAATAATCATTTTCTACTTTAATATGTTTTCTTAAACAGTTGTATCCAAGCTCTTTAATATTTAAGATATCTTTTTCGTAATCTAAATAACTTTTAGGAGTTAAAAAACCTAAATAATAATATCCTTGATCAAGTAATCCATTAATAATTAACCTATTATTATTTAAATAAATATAGTATTTCCCATCTATTTTTCTAGTTTCTATTTTTCTTATACCAAAATATGAATCAACTTCATCTAAATCTAATTTTACTTTTACATTATATAAATAAGGTGAATTTACATTCCAAGGATGAAAATTATTATCTAAAGAAATACAATTTTCTTTATTAGTAACACACTTATATTCTTTATTATCTATATAAACTAAAGCTTCTTTATCTACATTAGATTTAATAGTTATATAAACTAGTCTTTTATCAAAATCACTACGATATTCAATGTTTTCAATATATTCTAAAGGTGTACCAACTAAAAATACACTTTTATAAATTCCACTACTTGAAGTATAAAACCAATTATTTGGATTTAATGTTTGTTTTCCTCGAGAATAAATTGAACTATCTGTAAAGTCTTTAACTTTAACAATTAAATCAAATTCACTATTATTTCCTATATATTTTTTAATATCTACCTTAAATTTGGTATATCCTCCAACATGTTTAAAAATAGATTCTCTATTAATAAATATTTCTGCAATTTGATCAACTCCATCAAAATTCAAAAATATATGAGGAAAAGATATTAATTCCTTAACATCAACAACTTTATGATAATAAATAATTTCATCTATTTCTAAAAGATGATTAACATTACTTAAAGGAGTCTCAATAGCATATGGAACTATTACTTCACTATAAAAATTAGTAGGTAAATCCTCACTCTTTTGAATTTTTATATCCCATTTTCCATTTAAAGAAAGGTAGTTTTTTCTTTTTAACAATGGATGAGGATATTCACTTAAAGGAGTATCTTCGTTTAATATTTCTACTTTTCTTAAAGAAGAATATAATAAACCATTATTCTTCATTAATTTTTACCTCTTTATTTTTACTTAATTTAAGAATAAATATAGCTGGAATTAAGGCAAGTAAAACAATACCAATAGCTACTAAATAATTATAATTTGAAGGAATATAACTTACTGTTCCAAAATCATCTGTATAAGTTAATCCACTAATCTTATTCATTGCATCTCCAATAAATGGACCAATACACATAGGAAGAGCAACGACAAAAATCATTTTAACACCCATAAATACACCTTCTTTTGATTTAGGAATTTCTTGCCTAACTATTGAATTTAAAATTGTAGGAATAGAAACATAACCTAAAATCATAATTAAACATGAGATAGATCCATATACTACTTTAATAGTATTTTCTTTAATAAAAGGCATAAAGAACATCATTAATAAACCAACAACTAATATAACAATTGAAGGAATTATTAACTTTTCTTTACCAAATTTATCACCTAAATATCCAACTACAACACTTAATAAACTACCAACTAATAAAGCAATAGCCATAACAATTGCAAAAGGAGTTAATAAGCCATCTCCAGAATTTATAATACCAGCCGTTTTTTCTACATATATCATTAAGTAAGGAAAAAATACTTGAATACTTACTCCATAAATAAATAAAACAAGTAAGGAAATATATAGTATTTTGTTATTTTTAATAGTACTTGGTTTAAATCCTTCAATTAATAATTTAAAGAATTTAGAATCATTTTTAACTTCACTTTTCTCTTCTTTAGGAATTAAAAATATAGATACAATTCCTACTAAAACAACAATAGCTCCAATAATATAAAAGAAAATATCCCATCTATATCC
>JAEDIE010000011.1 GCA_016296775.1 Bacilli bacterium
ATATGAAAAGAAGTTTGAAGTATATTATCAACCTGAAATTGATATTAAAAACAATACAATTGTTGGTTTAGAAGGTTTAGTTAGATGGAACGATGAACGAAAAAAACAAATTGATATTCAAACATTTATTAAGATTTTTGAAGATAATGGATTTATTGTTAAATTAGATTTATATGTTTTTGATTCAGTTTGTAAATTTTTAAGTGATTCTAAAAATAAGTTTAAAAAACTTCCTGTTGTTTCTGTTAACTTAAGTAGAAAACATTTTATTGTTAAAAACTTCTTTGATGAATATCTTAAAATTATTGAGAAATATAAGCTAAAACCTAATCAATTTATATTTGAAATTACTGAAAGTGTTATTTTTGAAGAATCATTTTCTATTGTTCAAAACTCAATCAATGAGATTAAAAAGCATGGTAGTAGAATAGCTATTGATGATTTTGGTAGTGGATTCTCTAATCTTTCACTTTTAAACAAGATCAATTTTGATATCATCAAAATTGATAAATCATTAGTAGATCCTATAAATAAGGATGATGTTTCAAGTAGAGTAATATTAGAAAACATCATATCTTTAGCTAAAAATTTAAAGAAAAAGATTGTTGTAGAAGGTGTAGAAACCTTAGAACAATTTGAAATTTTAAAGACTTTAAATGTTGATGTTATTCAAGGTTACTATTTCTATAAACCTTTACCTAAAGAAGAAATACAACAAATTTTAAATTTAAAAGTTAATAAAAAATAACAAAATAAGAAAAATAACTTGGAAATCATATGGTTTTTGAAAAAATAAACCATATTTTTTCTTTATATTTTTTTCTTTTTTCTAGCTTCAATTTATTAAAATTTTTATACTAGTTGAAATATAATCAAAATATTAAAAATAACTGGGATTTCATATGGTTTTTTAAATAATATGTCTATATCTGTCATATATTTATTACTATAAGTAATAAAAGAAATTAAAACTTGTATAAATAAGTTTTGAAAAATTCAGTGCATAAATATATAATATTTATGTCAAAGGCAAAACTAGAGGGATCTAGTGACGCAAAACTATAGGGTCTTTAAAAGATAGCCAGTTACCATATAATTACCTGCTATGAAAAAAAGACTTCTAATCACGCTACTTACAATTTGCACGGTTATAAGCATTACCATAGGTATTGCTTCTTTTTCTTACGCATGGCTTTCACAAATGCCTTTATATGAATTTACTCTTTCAACTGGAGATTACCCTTTAGTTGTAAAAACTAATGGGTATTTAACAGATTATTTAGCTACTTCTAACACAGTTGATAACGGAAATGGTAATACAGGAAATTTAGATTACACTAATACTGGAGATAACACTTTAAGATTAACAAAAAGTAATTTCAAAACGTATAAGTTTGATGAAACTTTAGGTAAAGATGTTGCTGATGTAAATAGTGGCTCGACTACAACATCTGAAAAAGGTAAATTAACTATCAATTTTAGTGGTATAACTAATAATATAATTGATTCTGAGATAAGTAATTTAGGTATTATTGGCGATTCAACTCATGGATATGCTCTAAATGCAAAATATTTTTATATTGCCTTTATTGAGTTTATTTTTGTTAAACAATATTTTGATGCTTACTTAATTTGTGATCCTAATGTTGAAAATAATCCAGACAGTATGTTTAAATTTAGCTTTATTGATTCAGACCAAACAACCGATGATTTTAGAGCTGATTATAAAACTCAAATGATTAATATTGATTCTGAAGGCATAGTAAATGTTAATTCGTCCTCTGGACTTGTAAATGACACAGCTTTGTTTGGAGATCTTTCATCTACTCCAAAGGCCATTTATACAGATGATGGAACAGGCACAAATAAAGGAAAAGCAAGATTGATTAACTCTTTATCTAGAACAATTGAGAACACAACTTGTTATAGTTATGCGTGTGTGTATGGCATTTATATTGATCCACTTGCTTATTTTTCTAAGATTAAAAATGGAACACTAGATACATTAAATAACGTTACCTTAGAGCTAACTTTTGACTTTTATCTTTGTGATAATGTTATTTCTTATCCTTATACTGGAGCATAGTATGAAGAGCATTAAAAAGTTTAAAGCGTATTTAGTTTCTTTAATTACAATGTTGATATCTTCATTAGTTATATCTTTTGTTGCGTTTTCTTATGCAGCATATTTAAACAACGAAATTCATAATCATACTATTAATGTTAATTTTGATTATACTGAATATTTTGACAAATCCAATTCTAATGCTTCTAGTAAGACTTATGCTATTTCTACTCCAGAACATTTAAGAAATTTATCAAAACTTGTTGCGATTGGTACTTTTACAAAGGATTATACATTTGTTTTAAGTAGTGATATTACATGGAGTACTGATACTGATACAAATATCGATCCTTTAATTCCAATTGGAAGTGATGACACTCCTTTTTACTCTACATTTGATGGCCAAAATCATAAGATAACCAATTTATTAGTTGTTGGGGTTGATACAGCAGATGTTGGTATGTTTGGTTATGTTGCAAACGGAGCTACAATTAAAAATTATTTTTTAGAAAATCCAGTTGTTACTGCTAGAGGTACATTTACAAGTTACTCAAATGATGGATTTTTAAATAGAAGCAGAAATATGCTCTATGAAAAATTTGGGAAAAGCTCTGTTGATGCAATAAGTATTGTCCCAGATGTTACGAGCAGTGATAGTAAAGTAACAGGAACTGTTAGTGGTGTTGAAAATCAACTAATTGGATTTAAAAAGTTCTCTTTTAGTGGAATTGATGAATTTTCTTCCTATAATCCTCAAATTTACATTAGTAAAGATGTTGTCACATCTTCTAATTCTACCTCATATGATTCGACATTTACTTTAAATACAACCTTAACTGAATCTCAATACTTTACTGCTGAAATTTATGTTGAAGGTTTAGTTACTGATGATAATGGAAACAACTATTATTCTAGATATACATTGGAAAGATTTAAAATTTATTTAAAAGTTGAAGAATCAAACAGTTATTTTGTATATAATCCAAACGATATTAATGTATATCGTAAAACAATTGAAACAGAACCTTCTTATATTGCGGTAGGAAGCTCTGCAACGTTTTATTACAATAGGCATGTTGTTTATGCTGGAATTGTCTGTGGTCATTTAGATGGAACAGCTGAATATATTGGTGTTATTAATGGCACCTTAAAAGCTGATGGTAGACCAATAAGATCGAATTCTATTTTAGTAGGAAAAAGACTTGATGATGATGATGTTTCAAATCTTGCAAAAGAACAAATTAATTTTGCAGAAGCAATTACAACCACCTCTGCAAGTTATATTAGTGAAGAATCTAATGGAATTGAATATAGTAACAAGAGTGTTCAAAATAGGTATATTAAGGAAATTTATAAGTCGTATAATCCTAATTCAACATTAAGTAGTGATGCTGAAAAGTTTTTTAGAATTTATGGAAGTAACGGTGATGGGAGTGGTGTGTCTCTTGTTAATCATACATATACCCCGGTCGTAAACGATGGAGAAGGTAACTATGTTGCAGAAACTGATGTAGATGGCGACCCTTTACACAAAGAAGGACAATTTATATCTTTTACTAAGCCATTGTTGTGTGGTCTTTCTGGAACTGATGAATCATCATCGTGGGATTCCAGATATTTTGGGTCAAGAAACTATTTACAAGAGAATTGTATATCAATGTGGATTACAAAAGAATCATCTCAAGCTAATGCATTAACAACATTATTGAGTCAAACAGGTGATTTCTATTTGAACTTTGAATTTGATTATTTATTTTTTGATTCTAAAATACAAGCAGATAGTGATAGTGATATTACTCTAACAATTAAAACTACTAGTAAACATAATTTGGCTACTTTGCCATATCAAACTTTAATTCGTAAATGGTATTACTATTATTATAAATGGAGTGAATCCAACGGAACTTTAACGACTAATTCGTCATATTATTATCCTTGGGATGTTACACTTAATAGCACAGATTCTAATGGTACGTTGCAAGGCGATACAAATAGCGATCCAAGGATTTTTAAATTTGATGAAACATATACTTCATCATTAGATGTAGCTAATTCATATCCTTTAGTTAAGCATAAAGTTATTTCCATAGCTTCTAATTCGAAATATTTTAATACCGATGACGTTTCAAAAAGAACTCCAATATTCAATCTCGGTCTTAGTGTTCCCGAAGATTATTCTGGTGTATACTCTTTAGACTTACTTAATTTTTCAGTAACCTTAACTTCAACTAGCGGTAATGTCATTGGCGATCCTTTAACGGTTGATTTTCTTGCAAATAATACAGACAATATATCTTACGATAATTCTACTAAATCTTATTCTAATTGGCCAAATAGTTCTATGATAAGAGTTTCCACAACATGTTTTAGTAAATTTTTAGCTGGAACTAAAGGGACAGACTATAATTTGAGCAATGGAGTATTTACTTATAACGATACTGCAAATCATGAAAGTTATAATCCTTTGATTCCAGGAAGTGGGACAAGTGCTTTTTATGTAGTTGGAACTAGATCAAGCAACTCTAAAAACAATAAAAATAATGTTACAATCACTTACTATAATTCAGTAAGTGATGGAACAAACAACAACATCCCTTATAACGAAACTGGATATACTTCAGCAAATATTACGGCAGGTTAATGTATGAAGGGCTTAAATAGAAAGTTTATTGTTTCAATATTTATTTCAATTATAGCTATTTGCTATGTTTCTTTAGCAATTTCATACGCTTGGTTTTTTGCTAATCGTGCTCAAGATAATGCTGCTAATAACTTAAAAATTGTTAATTTTGATGGCGGAATATTCTATTATCATGATAATTATGAATATGATGAAGAAGGTAATCCAACTGATTATAAAGGATTTCAAGGTAATCAAACATTCGATAATACTAAAGAAATAACCGATAAATTTGTATCTGGAGCTGGTGCTATTATGACCATGCCTGATATGCTTCCTAATGTTAGATTTTTATATTTAGTTAAATTAAAACATAATTATGAATCTTCAATTAAAGCCCATTTTTATATTAATAATTACATCTCTTATTTAGGAGTAAAGAAGGCTGATGGTTCTCTTCAAGATCAAAGCGAATGTCCTAAAGATGTTGATAGATCTGATGGAAATGGGGATTATGATTATGTTTCATTAAGTGAAGCTATCAATATCTATATTGGTAATACTGCTTTAAAACTTAACGAAACCAGTGACGTAGATTTATTACAAACTTTTGTTAATGATAAAACTCTTGATAATGAAAGATTCCATGAAAGAAGTGGAGATTTAATTACTACAAATATAGATAATTTCATGGATACATCAAGAAATGGAGTGCCTTTACTTCATAGTGTAGATATTCCTCCTTCAGATGAGAGTAATGAATTCTATTATGTTCCTGTTATGTTTGAATTCTCCAACAATTCAGATACATATTATATAAGTACAAGTGTTGAAGGAAAGGATGGAAATTACTTCAAACATTCAACTGATAAAGGAAATTCTAACGTTTATAAAAATTTAACATTTGAAATTAAAGAATTTGAAATTACACCTTATTCTAAATAGGAGGAGACGATATATGAAAAAGAATACTTTAAGAAAGAAGAATAAAATAAGAAATTTTGTAAGAAACTGGTCAATAGTTTTATATACTCTTATAGGTTTAACAACTGCTTTAGTTATTATTTCAGCTGTTTTCTTATTTTTAAATTATGAACAATTACCATTCATAATTTTATTAATTATTTCTAGTGTATTATTAGTTTCTTCCTTAATTGTTTTATTTGTTTATTTAAGTAAAATGAGAGCTATTACATATAAAAACTTGTTCTTAAAAACAATCTCAAACTTAGAAAATATTAAGCATTATAACTTTGAATTAGCTAAGTATGATGTTGATAAATTTGAAGAATTTGATGAACTAAATAATGTTGTTAAACATATTCAATATAACTATGATGATATTATTATTGCTAGTGTTATTAAGAAATATGATGATTATGGATTCTCTTACTTAAGAGAATATGGAAATCTTGAAGTTATTAGAGCTCACGATTTAATTGATCAAATTCCTAGTTTATTAAATACTAGCAGAACTTATCGTAACTTATTTTTCTCAATTAAGTTTGATAATCCAGAAAATGTAGAAATTACTGAAGAACATAGAATTAAATTAGTATATCTAATTAATAAAATATTTGAAATTAATAATCCATTAATTTCATATAGTGAAAAACATGATTTCTTCCTTGTTTTTGTTCCTAATATTGATTCTTTATCTATTATTAAAGAAAAATTTGAATATATCTCTTCAAATTTTATTCTTGCAGATTTTAATGTAAAAACTAAAGTTTGTAACTTAATTATTAGTGCAGTTATGTATCCATATTCAAGTATGGAAGATGTTATGACCCATCTTAGATATGCTGAAAGAAAAGGTGAATTAATTAACTTCTATGTTCCATCAATTGTTGATAAATCTTTTTCTAAAAATAAGTTATATAGTGAAAAGATTGGTGATTATAACAAACTAATTGATATATTTAGTTATTTCAAAACTAAAAAATTATCTTCTAACGCTTATTTAGAAACTATGTCTCAATGTGTTAAAAACGTTGCCAACTTAGTTGATTTTGATTGTGGAGGTATTGTTAGTAAAAACTTTGATAACTCTGATTTTACTATTAGAAATTCTTGGATGAATGATAGAGTAAAAGATAAAGTATTAGCAAATGATATTTTTAGTAGTGAACTTTGCATAGCTTTAAAAGAATGTAGTGATGTTGATGGAACATATGTTTTTTATCATTCATTTGATACAAATATTAAATTAAGAAAGATCTTTGATATTTATTCTATTAGTAGTGGTTACTTTTATCTTATATATAAAGAAGGTGAATTCTTAGGTATTTTATATTTCTTAAACTTTGATAATAAGACTTTTGTGCTTGATAACTATAGTAGAGAATTCTTGTTATATTACTCCAATATGATTTCTACTTTCTTCTTAGAATATGCAGATACTGTAAACTTAAATTATTATAAGAAGAACTTAAATGCATTAATGACTTACTCTAATTATAAAGAATATAGTATCAACAATAAGAGTTATGCTATTGTTTCTTTTTCTAACGAATTAGGTGAGATTAGAAAAGATATTCATATTGGTGCTACTTGTTATAAAGCTTTATATGGACTTAACGAACCATGTGCTAATTGTCCATTAAAGAGATTTAAAAAGAAAACAATTAACCTTGATGGTGTAGATTATCTTTATAATATGGTAAACAATAAAGAAAATAAGAAGGTTAGTTCTTTCTTTCTTTCTCCTATTAAAAACAATGAACTTGATGCTATGTTTAAAGCTAGATTTGATCAAGAAACATTGTTAAGTACTAATTTCTCATTAGTAGAAGAATTGAATAATAAGTTTGCTTTAAGAACAAAAGGTTATTTAATGTTAATTAGACTTGAAAATAGAGATGATTTCATCAAACGTTATAAAGAAGAAGGCTATAACGATGCTTTAATTAACATTTCTAACACTATAAAAGAAACAATTTCAGGAGTAAAAGATGTGTATCTTTATTCAAATGATACATTTGCTTTAATTTTAAGTGAATTTACTAGAAGTGAAGTATTTGTTGTAGCAGAAAAAATAGAAAAATTATTTGATAGCTACATCTATAAATACGCTTTAACTATGGATTTAAATAGAACAATGTATGTTTATACTTATCCTCTTGCCTATCCAGCAATTTATGACTTCTTGAGAAATGTTGAAAAAGATTACTCTAAACAAGAAAAATCTATAGATAACTTACTTATCTTTAGGGATGAAAATATTGTTAGACCTCAAAATAGAGAAGCTCATATTCTTAACTTGCTTAATGATTCGTTTAATAAACGTTCATTTGATATTAGATTCCTTCCATTGATTCAAAAAAGAAGTGGTTCTTTATATGGAGGTGAAATTCTTCTTAGACTTGAAGATACTTTAACTAATACCTTCATTGATGCTTACGAATTTATTGATGTTGCTATTAAGAATAAGAAGATGAATTTATTTACCAACTTAATTATTGAACAAATTGGTAAGATTTACTCTACATATGGACAAACTTTATTTAGAAATGGTTGTTTAGATAGATTATCAATAAATGTTGATTCAACATATTTTTATGAAGGTAATTTCATCAATGAAATTGGTGAATTATTAACTACTTACAACTTCAATAAGGGCTTCTTAGCTTTTGAAGTAAGTGAGCAAGATATTTCTACACATAAAGAATTATTTAAAGATGTTGTAAAGAAATTATCTTCATATTCTATTAACTTTATCGTTGATCAATTTAGTGGAAAATTCCTTTCATTTGATGAGATTAAACATTTAGGATTTAACGAAGTTAAAGTAGATAGAAATATTATTAAAGATATTGATATTGATCCAAGTAAACTTAATGAGGTTAGAGAAATGTGTAATGATGCTAAAGAAGCTGATATTAAGATTAGTGTAATTGGTATTGAAAGAAAAGAACAAATTGGACTATTAAAAGATATTGATAATATTGAATTTATGCAAGGATACTATTTCTATAAACCATTAGTTGTGGATGAATTCATTAGTTTAATTAAAACATTTAATCTTAAGATTCCTCTTAATTAATTTTTAAATTTATTTAATTTTTAACTTTTTAGTTTTATAATTTTTAAGTATGAAAAAAACTATTAATTATATGACTACATCAGCAATACTAATTGCTATAGTTTGTGTTTTAGGTGGTATTTCTATTCCTATTGGACCTGTTTCAATAACGCTTGCTACATTAGGTGTATATTTAGTTGGTTGTTTAGTTAAACCTAAATATGCTTTAACTATAATTGCTTGTTATATTGTTTTAGGAGCTTTAGGTTTACCTGTATTTTCTAATTGGACTGGAGGAATAGCAAAACTTATTGGACCAACTGGAGGATATATTTTAGGTTATTTAATTTGTGTTTTAGTTCAATCTATAATTATTACTAAATTTAAAAATAAATTATGGGTATATTTTATAGCTACAATTATAGGAACTATATTTATATATTTATTTGGAACATTATATTTTATGGTTTCTACAAATAACTTTAATGTTGGACCAGTGTTAATGATAACGATGGTTCCATTTTTACCACTTGATACTATAAAAATAATAGTAGCTCCATTAGTAAGCTTTAAATTAAGAAAAATATTAGATAAACAACTTGGTGAAGTAGAAGTAAAAAATATTAATAAAGAAGTTAAAATAAGTAAAAATTAATAGAGTAAATAAAAACCCTATTTTTTAAAAAGAATAGGGATTTAATATAGTTTTTTATCTTTTGATAGTAGACATTGCTCTAGATTGTTTAGAAATTAAGTTATCTTTATATTCAATATCATTTTCTAAACAAATCTTTTTAAGTAACTCTTTAACTTTAGTAATGTTATTTCCTTCGAGTTCGAGTTCATAGTCTACAATCTTATTGTATGTATTTTTATCAATGCTGAATGTTGTTTCTGGATTACCATCATCACATTCTTTTCTCAATGTTCTTAAGTGAGCAAGTATTGATAATTCATCAATGTTTATACCTAACATTTGGATAAATTCTTTTAAATTTCCTTCAGGAAATACATGGTTATTTTTAAATTCAAGGTAAGTTTCTCTACTAATAATTTGATCTTTTTCAAGCAATCCTTCACTTAAAGGACATTTAATAGTCATTGTATAAATATTTAAACAATATCTAATTCTTAAACCAATTCCTAATTGTTTAAGTTTAAAATCATTAGTATCAATGTAGTAATTCACTTGTTCATATTCTTTAATAATTCTATCTTCGAATTTTTCTACAATATTGTTATAATCTTTTTCACTTATTAATACTTTAGCTTCAATTTCAATATTTGCTGCCATAAATCTACTTCCTTAATAAAAAATATGATACAATATTTTGAAGGAATTTTAAAGATATGAACTATTGTGTTGAAGGTAAACATAATGAGCAATGTTTACTCGCCATTAAAGAATTAAAAGAAAGATTAGCTAAATTAGATTTTGTTGAATCTAAAAATAGTATCGATTACTGTTTTTCTTTAGGTGGAGATGGAACATTACTTAAAACTATTAATAAATATTTTTATAAAGATCCATTATTTGTAGGAATTAACTTAGGAAATCTAGGGTTTTTATGTTCTTTTTCTATGTCTAATGTAGATAATATTTTTCTTAAAGATAAGGTAGATATTAAAGAATATAGATTAATAGAAGCAAGTGTAAATAATGAAAGTATTTTTGCTTTAAATGAAGTAAGAATTGAATCGTTATTTGGTAAATGTTTAGATTTAAAAGTTTATATTAATGGAAAGCTATTTTCTACTCTTAAATGCGATGGATTATGTATTTCTTCTTCTATAGGAAGTAGTGGATTAAATAAAACTTTAGGTGGAAGTTTAGTTGATACTTCTTTAGAAACTATTCAAATAGTAGAAAAATTGCCAGTAAACAATAGAAAATATAAGTCTTTAAATAATTCTTTAGTACTTCCTAAAGATACTTTAATTGAAGTAGAAATACCTTCTTCATATCAATTCTTACTTTGTTACGATTCTAACTTTAAGAAAATGAGAGTAAATGACAAAATTAAAATTAAACTTAGTGAAAGAAAGGTAAGAATATTAGTAAATAAAGAAACAACTCATTTAGATCGAATAAAGGAGGCTTTCTTATGATAAATATATTATTAACTAATATCGAATTATGTTTAGTAATTTGTATTCCTATTTTAGCTTTATTAGTGATTGGTGTGATTCTTCTTTTATTCTTTAAATTAAGAAAAAGAAATAAAGAAATAAAGGTAAGTGAAAATGTAACTATTATTGATGAAACAATTTACTTTGCTTTTGGAGGAAAAGATAATATTAAAAATGTTGAACTTAAAGGTTCAAGATTAGTAATAGAATTAATAGATCAAACAAAGTTTGAAAAAGTTGCTATTAAAGACTATGGAATTGATAGAGTCTTAGTAATGTCAAATAAAATAACCTTAGTTGGAACTAAGGTTAATGAGATATATTCTTTACTCACTAAGTAATATATCTATATCTTCTTTAATATATTCAATAGGGAAGCCGATAACATTGTTACGGCTTCCTTTTATTTCTTTAATAATAGAAAACTTATCATCATCTTGTATAGCATATGCTCCAGCTTTATCTAAAACATATTCATTTGTCACATATTTTTCTATTAATGAATCATCTAACTTATTAAAAGTAACATAAGTTGTTACTTGTTTAGATATTACTTTACCTTTATAAAAAAGAGAATATCCTGTAATAACTTCATGAGTATTATTACTTAATTCTTTTAAAAATTTTTTAGCTTCTTCTAAATCAATTGGCTTACCATATACTTTATTATTTAATTTAACAATTGTGTCACTTGAAATAATTAAATCATTAAAATAGCTAGGATTTAATACTGATTTTCCTTTTTCTAAGCTTTCAAGTAATGCTAAATCTTTATTATCTTTACTTATTAAAGATTCATCAAACGTTGGTTTGATTACTTTAAAATCTTTATATATAGTTTTTAAAAGTTCGATTCTTCTAGGAGAAGATGAAGCTAAAATAATCATTATTTTGCCTTGTTCATGATTAAAGGAATAATCATTGGACTTCTTTGAGTTTTACGATAGTAGTATTTACTTACAACGCTTCTAATTGTATTTTTAATATCGTTAAAAGTTACTCTTTTTGATAAGAACACTTCTTTTAAAGCTTCATCTACTAACATGGAAGCATGTCTGGTTAAATGGTTTTCATATTCTCCATAACTAACAAAACCAATTGTAATAACTTTTGGAGGATATGCTAATTTGTTTTCTTTACTATTTAATGCAATTAAAACTCCAACCATTCCATCATCTTGAAGAATCTTACGATCTCTAATAACAGCTGTTGAAACACCAGTAATATCGTTTCCATCGATATATACATCTTCAGCAGTAACTCTATCTCCTTCAGTAATGGTATGATCTTCTAAAATTAAGCTATCTCCATTACCTAAAACAAAGGTATTTTCTCTTTTCATACCTAATTCAATGGCGATATCAGCATGTAATTTTAACATATGATATTCTCCATGAGCTGGCATGAAATATTTAGGATTAAGTAATTTTAAATTCATCTTTAATTCTTGTCTAGATGGGTGACCTGAAGAGTGGATTTCGTTAAAAATTGAGTTAGTAATAACATCAGCTCCACATCTAGTAAGTTGGTTAACAACTTTAGAAATTGAATGACCATTTCCAGGAATTGGACTAGAAGAGAAAACAACGGTATCTCCAGGAGTAATTCTAATTTCTTTTAATGAACCATTGGCGATTCTACTTAACGCAGCCATAGGTTCACCTTGACTTCCAGTACAAAGAACAACAATTTCTCTATCTTTAATAGCTTTTAAATCGCTAGTATCGACAATACAGCTTTCTGGAATTTTGATATATCCAAATCTTCTAGCACAATCAACAGTATTGATCATACTTCTTCCGATAATACAAAGTTTACGTTTATGTTTTAATGTGCAATCTACAATTTGTTGAATACGAGAAATATTACTTGAGAAGGTAGAAATAATAAGTCTTCCCATAGCTTTATCAAAAATTTCGTTAATAGAAGTTAAAACGTTCTTTTCGCTTGGTGTCCAACCATCTTTTTCAGCATTAGTGGAATCAGCTAAAAGTAAATCAACTCCTTCTAAACCAATTTGAGCCATTTTATGAAGTTCAATATCTGGTCCAACTGGAGTTAAATCAATTTTAAAGTCACCGGTTGTAACAATTCTTCCCTCGGTTGTATCAATACAAATTCCAAAAGAATCAGGAATTGAGTGAGTTACTCTAAAGAAAGAAACATTAAAATCTCCAGCTTGAATATAAGAATTTTCATCATATTCGACAATCTTAACTTTTTCTTTAATTTTATTATCATCTAGTTTTTGTTTAATTAAAGCAGCAGCAAGTTTAGGAGCATATATGACTGGTACCTTAATAGACTTTACTAAAAATGGAATAGCTCCAATATGGTCTTCATGACCATGGGTAATAAATAAGGCTCTAATCTTTGATTGATTATCTTTTAAATGTTGATAATTAGGAATAACATAATCTACACCAACTAAATCATCTTCTGGAAATTTAACACCAGCATCGATAATAATTAAATGATCATTATCTTCAATACAATAAGTATTTTTTCCAACCTCTCCTAATCCTCCAAGAGCATAAATCTTTACAGAATTATTAAATTTTCCCATAAAATTTCTCCTATACAAAAACAAACAAACGAATAAAATTATATAATTTTTATAGCATCAGGATCTTCTTTAAAAGGATTCTTTTTATCGATATGATCGTAAAATAATACTCCTTTTAAATGATCTATTTCATGTTGAACACATATAGAACCAAATCCAATAAATACGTACTCAACATCCTTTTCTTTTAATAAGTCATAAGCTTTTACTTTGACTTTATATGGTCTATAAACATAACCATTATGTTCTTTGTCTACACTTAAACAACCTTCTCCGGTAGCAATATAAGCTTGTTTAACTGATTCACTTACAATTTTAGGATTAATAAGAATATATTGTTTTAAGACATTCTTTTCATCGTAATAATACATAGCTAACATATTCTTATTTATACCAATTTGAGGTGCAGCAAGACCAACCCCACTTCTAATATCGTGAGTTTTTAAAAATTCTTCATCTTGAGAAAGTCTTAAATATTCAAGCATTTCAAAAGCTGTCTCTTTAATTTCTTCAGTTAAAGGAAATAAAACATCAGTTGATCTTACTCTAAGACTTTTTTGATTATCTTTTACAATTTTGAAAAGTTTCATATTTAAGTTAATTATATTAAATTTTATTAATATAAAAAAGAAAAAATATATTGAAAGCGTTTACAAACTTATATACTCTTAATATTTAATTAAATAAATATTAATTATTAGTGTATTTTTGAGTTTATTTAATTTTTTGATATACTTATAAATATGAATGAAGTAGTAAGTGAATTAGTCTTTTCTTTAAAAGAAAGTATAAGTAATTCTGAAGAATATAAAAATTTGAAAAAATATGAATATGAATTAGAAAATAATAAGGATATTCAACTTTTAGCATATAAAAAAGATATGATGATAGTTAGATTAGAAGATACATTAAAATATAAAGATAAAAATAGTATTGAAGTTTTATCGATTCAAAAAGAATTGAATAACATTTTAACTACTATCAATTCTTTTGAAGTAGTTAAAATGTATAACAAAGCATTAGAAAAATATAATGCTTTATTAGATAAAATAAATAAGGAAATATTATCTATTTAATATGATTAGAGTAATTGGTGGAAAATATCGTCATAGAGTGTTAAATCAACCTTCTTTGGATATTACTAGATGTAGTAAAGATAGTGTAAAAGAAGGTATGTTTTCTAGCATTTCTTTAGAAATAGAAAATAAAGTATTTTTAGATTTATTTGCTGGTAGTGGTAGTGTAGGAATTGAGGCATATTCAAGAAATGCTAAAAAAGTATATTTAAATGATTTAAATAAAGAACCTATTAAGATTATTAAAGAAAATTTAAATAAGTTAGATATAAAAGATATAGTTGTTACTAACTTAGATTATTTAAAAGCTTTAGAATACTATAACCAAAATAATATTAAGTTTGATATAGTATTTTTAGATCCTCCATATAAGATGGAGTTTGATTTTAAAGTTATAGACTTATTAAAGTCATATAATGTATTGAATGATAATCATATGATTATCATTGAAAGAGATTCTAAAATTGATGATGAATCAATTTTAGATTATAAAGTAAAACAATTAAAATATGGTAAAACATATATTTATATATTGAGGAGTTTATTATGAAAGTAGCTATTTATCCTGGTAGTTTTGATCCTATTACTAATGGTCATTTAGATATTATTAAAAGAAGTTTATCTTTATTTGATAAAATTATTGTTTTAGTTTCTTTTAATCCTAATAAGAAGTATAAGTTTGATGTAGAAACTAAAGTAAATATGATAAAAGAAACTTTAATTGAAGAAGGTATTAGTGAAGATAAAGTTAAAGTAGATAGTTTCTCAGGATTAACTGTAGAATATGCTAAAAAGAACAACGCTACATGTTTAATTAGAGGATTAAGGGTAGTTAGTGATTTTGAATATGAATGGAGCTTAAATGCTGCTAATAACTACATTGATCCTAGTATTGAAATGGTTTTTCTAATGGCTAGAAAAGAGACTTCATTTATTTCTAGTTCTTCAATTAATGAAATGCATGATAACGGAGTAGATGTCTCCAATTTAGTTCCTAAAGCAGTATTAAAATACTTAAAATAGTAAGTATTTCATATATTTTTTCAAATAAAAAGCCTTATCGAATCGATAGGGCTTTTAATGTTTAATTTTTATTCTTTTCCGTTATCAGAGAAGACACCTTTTCTTTTCCACATATCTACTAAGAATTCACTTCTTTCATAGACATCATCACCAACTGTTTTATATAAAACGTTAGCGATAATATATTGTGATTTATTTGTTTCTGTAAGGTTAAATTCAACGATCATTGGAGTTTGGAAGTTAGCACTGAATGATCCACTTGCTGATTCTGTAGAAACGATATTTTCTAAGTTAGTTTTAATAGTGGAGCTTTCTGTACCAAATCTATAGTAGTTACTTGTTGTTCCAGCAGCGATAGCATCATATACGAATGAGTAGAAGTTACCATTACCATATAAATATTCAAATGGATTTTTCTTTTCATAATCTGCATCATCTTCAACTTCTTCATCAGCAATAATTGAAACATAGGAGAAATCAGCATATTTAATAGTATTGCCTTCTGAATCTGTTTCATTATTAATTAATGAATCCCAGTTATCAGTAAGATATGAATAAGCTTCTTGTGTATCTTCACAACCTGTACAATCAGATTGAATGAAGAAGAGAACAAATCTATCTCCACTTCCATATTTTGACATTGCACTTCTTGCTTCATCATATTTTCCATCTGACCAAGCATCTTGAGCATTGTTATAATCAACTAAGAATTTATCAACTTCACTTGTACCTTTAGCAGTACCATCTAATGAAAGTTGGTTAACTGCATACCATTCAATATCAGTTGATTTTGTAGCTTCTTGAATAGCTTTAGTAATTGAAGGAATAGAGAAAATGATAGCGAAGACACAACCAACAATTAATAATGGTTGAACCCAAGCTGTTTCTTTAATCCATCTACCAATTGCAATAAATGGAGCAGCAATCTTTTTTAATACTTTCATAATTTAACCCCTTTAAATTGTAAAATAAATTTTATCATTTAAATGATAATTAGACAACTAATCAAATCAATATATGTTTATAAACATATATAACCTATAAAATTATATCAAAAATTATTATTTTGTAAATGCTTAATATTTTTAATTTTAAAATCATATATTTTTTTAAAAATATGCGGGAAATCATATGGTTTTTTATAAAAATTTTAAATTAATTTTAATAATAATTTTATTTTAATGTGCAATTTTAAGAATATGCTTTATAATTTTTGTATGGATTTCAATACTTTATTTATATTGTTAAAAGAATATCCTATTCTAATAATTGCTCTTATACTTGTTGGAGCAGTCGTTTTTATTAACGGATGGACTGATGCACCTAATGCTATTGCTACATGTGTATCAACTAAAGCCATCAAACCAAAAGCAGCCGTTTTGATGGCCGCTATTTTTAATTGTTTAGGCGTTATTTCCATGTTCTTTTTATCAAAAGCAACTAGTGAAACTATAGCAAATATGGTTGATTTTGGTGATCACTATGAAACTGCTTTATATGCTCTTTCAGCTGGTATGATAGGCGTAGTTGTTTGGGGAATTTTAGCTTGGTCAATAGGTATTCCTAGTAGTGAATCCCACGCTTTAATTGCAGGAATTACTGGTGCTGGATTAGCTGCTATGACTTTAGGAGTAAGTGGAGTAAAGATTCATTTTGGTCCTACATCAAGTTGGGCTTTAACATTATATGGATTATTCCTATCTTGTGTATTTGGTTTTGTTGTTGGATTTTTAATTACTAAATTGATTCAACTTATTTGTTATAAGATGAATAGAAATAAAACTAGACCATTCTTTAAAGTAGCTCAAGTATTTTCAGGAGCTGCCATGGCTTATGTTCATGGAGCTCAAGATGGTTTAAAGTTTTTAGGTGTTTTGCTTTTAGCAATTAACTTAGCACATAATGCTAAATTTGGAGCAGTTGAAGCTGGTTTTGCTATTACAAATAGTGAATGGTACATTGCTTTAATTATTGCTTTAATTATGGGACTTGGCACTTCTTTAGGTGGATATAGAATTATTAAAAAAGTTGGTATGGGAATGGTAAGTTTAGAAACTTATGAAGGATTTGCTACTGATATTACTTCTGCGATTGGAATTTTCCTTTCAACTTTCTTTGGAATTCCTGTTTCTACAACACAAGTAAAAAGCTTTGCTATTTTAGGAGTTGGAGCAACTAAAGGAGTTAAACATATCAAGTGGAGTGTTGTAAAAGAGATGGTTTTGACATGGGTTTTTACATTTCCAGGATGTGGATTAATAGGTTATATATTTGCTTTAATATTTATTAAAATATTTGGAGGTTAATTATTAATATGGGTATTTTTAAGAAAAGAAACGAATATTTTTATGAATCATTTGTAGAGTTATCTACATTATCTTTAAAAACATATGAATGTTTAGTAAATGGTATTAAACAATTTTCTCATGAAAATATTCTTGAATTAAAAAATAGTGTTCATGAATTAGAACATAATGCTGATTTGAAGAAAAGAGAAATTGAAGAAAAATTAGCTAAAGAATTTATTACTCCAATTTCTAGAGAAGATATCTTTTTACTTTTAGATTTAATAGATGATTTAACAGATAGTATTGATGAAATCTCTTATAAAATTTATATAAGAGATTATAAAATTCTTCCAACTGACTTAGATCCATTTATTGAAAAAGGTAGTATTGCTTTAAACGGATTAATTGAAATATTTAAAAACTTTAAAGATATTAACAACAAAAAAGTAATGGATCCATTAGTTAATGTTGTTTTATCTTGTGAAGAAGAAACTGATCAATTATACGAAACTAAAGTTCATAGTTTATATGTAAATAAAGATAAGTATGACTATGAATATGTTAGAATGAGTGAAAGAATTTATTCATATTTTGAAAACATTACTGATAAATGTAGAGATGTAGTTAAACAAATTATTATCGTAATGTATAAGAATATTTAATTTTATCGAATTACGATAAAATATAATGAATTTTAATTAAAAATAAGGCAATTTAATATATTAAATTGTCTTTTTTCTTTAATAATGATTTGAAAATATATATAATATATTTTGTTAAATTTCTTAAGGAGGAAATTAGAAATTATGGCTATTAAAGTCGCTATTAATGGATTCGGAAGAATCGGACGTCTTGCATTTAGACAAATGTTTAGAGCAAAAGGTTATGAAATCGTTGCTATTAACGATTTAACAGAACCAAAAATGTTAGCTCACTTATTAAAATATGATTCAGCTCAAGGAAGATATGCTCTTGCTGATAAAGTTGAAGCTAAAGAAGATTCAATCGTCGTCGACGGTGAAGAAATTAAAATTTACAAGGAAAAAGATGCCAACAATTGCCCTTGGAAAGATTTAGGTGTTGATGTAGTTCTTGAATGTACAGGATTCTACACAAGCAAAGACAAAGCTATGGCACACATTAACGCAGGTGCTAAGAAAGTCGTTATCAGTGCTCCAGCCGGAAAAGACCTTCCAACAATTGTTTATGGAGTTAATGAACATACATTAACTGCTGATGATACAATCATCTCTGCAGCTAGCTGTACAACAAACTGCTTAGCTCCAATGGCTAACAATCTTAATAAATTAGCACCAATCGTCAGTGGTATTATGACAACAGTTCACGCTTACACTGGTGATCAAATGGTTCTTGATGGACCTCACAGAAAAGGTGATTTAAGAAGAGCTAGAGCTGCTGTTGAAAACATCGTTCCAAACTCAACAGGTGCTGCTAAAGCTATCGGACTTGTCATCCCAGAATTAAACGGAAAATTAATCGGTTCAGCACAAAGAGTCCCAGTTAAGACTGGTTCAACCACAATTCTTGTTGCTGTTGTTAAAGCTCATGATTTAACAGTTGAAAAGATCAACGAATACATGAAAGAACATGCTAATGCTTCATTTGGTTATACTGAAGAACCATTAGTTTCAACAGATATCATCGGAATTACCGAAGGTTCATTATTTGATGCTACACAAACCATGGTTAGTAAGATTGATGAAGAAACATATCACGTCCAAGTTGTTTCTTGGTATGATAATGAAAATTCATACACCAGCCAAATGGTTCGTACAATCAAATACTTTGCTGAATTATCAAAGTAATTAATTAAAAATCAAAAAGGCCTTCTTTTAAGGCCTTTTTATAACTAAAAGGAGTACTCAATGAATACAATTGAAAATTTAAAAGACTTAACTGGCAAAAAGATTTTAGTTAGAGTTGATTTTAACGTCCCTCTTAAAGGTGAAGTTATTAGAGATGACAATAGAATTGTTCAAGCTCTACCAACAATTAAATATCTTTTAGAAAAAGGTGCTAGTTTAGTTTTAATGTCACATTTAGGAAAAATTAAATGGGGCAAAGTTAGCGATGAAGAAATCGAACAACAAAAAGCTAAAAACAACATGAAATATGTCTATCCTCGTTTAGCTGAATTATTAACAGGATACACAGTTAAATTTGAAGAAGCTACTCATGGAGAAAGCTTAAAGACTGCTATCGCTTCTTTAGGTGAAAGAGAAGTTTTACTTGTTCAAAATACAAGATATGAAAAAGGTGAATCAAAGAATTCAAAAGAATTAAGTGCTGAATGGGCTTCATACGTCGATGGATTTGTTATGGATGCTTTTGGAAGTGCTCATAGAGCTCACGCTTCAACTTATGGTGTACCTGAAATCTTAAGAAGTGAAGGAAAACCAGTTGCTTTAGGTTTCTTAATGGAAAAGGAAGTTAAGAATCTTGGTGCATGTGTTAAAGGTGATACACATCCTTACATCGCTATTCTTGGTGGATTTAAAGTTAGTGATAAGATCAAAGTTATCGATTCATTATTAAAGAAATGCGACAAAATCTTAATTGGTGGAGCTATGGCTTATACCTTTAAGAAAGCTTTAGGTGAAGCTATTGGAACATCACCTTGTGAAGATGATCAATTAGAATATGCAAGAAATTGCTACGCTTCAGGAAAAATTGTTCTTCCTGTAGATTCAGTTGTTGCTAATGATTTTGATAATCCAACTGAAATTAAAGTAGTTACTGCAACAAGTGGAATTCCAGCTGGTTTTGAAGGCCTTGATGTAGGTCCAGAAACTATTAAATTATATGAAGCTGAAATTGCTAAAGCTAAATTAATCTTCTGGAATGGTCCTGTCGGAGTTTTTGAAAAGAAAGAATTCCAAGCTGGTACAATTGCTGTTTGTAAAGCAATTACTGAAAATAAAGAAGCTTTCTCTGTAATTGGAGGAGGAGATTCAGCAGCCGCTGCTAAAGAATTTGGATATGCTAACAAGTTCTCACATGTTTCAACAGGTGGAGGAGCCTCCCTTGAAATGATCGAACTTGATGGACATCTTCCTGGAATTGATGTTATTGGTTAATTATGAGAAGAAAATTATTATTAGGTAACTGGAAAATGAACAAAACAGTTACCGAAGCTAAGGAATTTGCTTTAAAAGCTAAAGAACTTGGTAAATTAGCAAAAGCTAATAAGATTGATATGGGTGTTTGTGTTCCTGCTATCGATCTTGAACCAGTTAAAAAGATTTTAAAGAAATCTCTTATTGTTGGTGCTGAAAATGTTCACTATTTAGAAAAAGGTGCTTATACTGGTGAAATCTCAATTCCTATGTTAAAAGATATTAACATTGATTGGGCTATCATTGGTCATAGCGAAAGAAGAACATACGACAACGAAACAAGTGAAAAATGTAATTTAAAGATTCTTGCTTTACTTAAAAACAATATGACACCTGTTTATTGTTGTGGTGAATCACTTGAAACATATGAAGCCAATGAAACAAAAGCTTTTGTTAAAGAACAAATCATCACTGGTTTTAAAGATGTAGCAAGTGAGGATGCTAGCAAAGTTGTAATTGCTTATGAACCTATCTGGGCAATTGGAACTGGTAAAAATGCTAGTAAAGAAATTGCTGAAGATATTTGTAAATATATTAGATCAATTCTTAAATCCTTATATGGAACTAAGATTGCTAATAAGGTTAGAATCTTATACGGTGGAAGTGTTAAACCAAACAACATTAAAGAGTATTTAACTCAAAAGAATGTTGATGGTGCTTTAGTTGGTGGAGCTAGCCTTGATGTTGATAGTTATAAAGAACTCTTAACAAATCTTCTTTAATTTAGTATAATAAAAATACGCCCATTCCTAATTTGTCTAATGGGCGTTTTTTATTGCTTAAATTTATATAACTAAACTTAGATAATATAAACATCAAATATTGTTATTTAATTCTTCTTATGATAGGTTATTTATATCAAAATATATTGTAAATCATATGGATTTTACACAATGCAACCTATAGTTGACAAAATAATAACTAGAATTGGTTGTTGCTACACTCTTATTTATTTAAGATTTTATTGTTCAAAAAGGAGATTATTATTTATGAATTATGAAACAGGGGAAAGATTAGCAAAGTATAGAAAGAAAGCTAATTTATCACAAGAAGAATTAGCTGATAAATTAAATGTTTCACGTCAAGCAGTAAGTAAATGGGAAAGAGGAGAATCGTCTCCAGATACAGATAATTTAATATCCTTAGCTAAATTATATAATGTAACATTAGATGATTTATTAAATAAAAATCCAGATGAAACATTAAATAAAGAAAATGATGAACATAAAAATAAAAAAGAATATGTTCATATATCTAAAGATGGAATTCATGTAAAAGATGATGAACATGAAGTACATATTGATTCTACAGGAGTACATGAATTCGGTGATCAAATTAATATAAATGGAGAAAACATTACTGAAAACTTCAAAAACGCATTTAGGAGAAATAGAAAATATGAAATGATTAATGGAATTGTATGTGGAGCTTTATTCTTAATGATCACAGCTATCTACTTAACATTAGGATTTATTCTTCCAAATGGTGAAGGATGGAAAATATATTGGACATTATTCTTCATTCCATTCATTATTACTTCAATTGTAGATTGCTTCAAATATAGAAGATTATCTAAATTAAATGTTGTATTTATTACCGCATTTGCTTATATGTTTGTAGGAATGTATGTAGGAATTTGGCATCCTACTTGGATAGTATTTATCCTTATTCCTATATTCTATTCTATAGTTTGTCCAATTCAAAAACATGTTAAAACAATAAGTATTAATACAAAAGATAATATCAAAAAAGACTCAATTGATGTTGAAATAAAAGAAAAATAACTTTGCTAAAGAAAAAGATTCGTTTGAGGAAACGAATCTTTTATTTATGACTTAGAATTCGACTATTTTATAAGTTTTATCGGCTGATGAATAGATCAATTCACGATTATTAAAGTTAGATAGAATATACTGTTTGATATTGGCTATGTATCTTTTTACAGTTCGATACGATATGTTAAACCTTTCTTCAATATCTTTAGTATTAAACTTCTTTTTGTTTAATAATAAGTCATAAATGTAAAGTATAACGTAGTATTTGCTCATACTTAAATACTAGATTTATATTGGATGTTTATCCATGAACGGAAGTGCCAGATTTTTAAACAAAAAGATTAAATATGTACTTTTTTGTTTAAAATAGTCAAAATATACCTTAAAATGTGTATGAATATATGGAAATTAAAGACTTTATTAAAGTTAGACGTAAACAGCTTAAAATGAGTCTCCAAACACTTGGTGATGCAATAAACTATACGCCTCAAGCAATTGCTAGATTTGAAAATGGTAAAGTAAAAGTTGATATTAGGTTGATAGATGATTTAATAAAAACTTTAAATGTAAGTTTATCTACTTTTTTAAATTGCGATATAGATAATATTGTTGAATATGACAACACTTTAAAATTTGATGAAGATAAGTTTTTTCAAACATTTAAGTTTTATAAAGAAAGAACTAAGATTAGTCAAACTGATTTAGCTAATACTCTAAATATAAATAAGAATAGAGTATCTAAAATAGAAAGAGGAATAAGTTTTCCTACTATTGATGAATTTAAAGAGTTATGTAAAGTTTTTGATGTAAGTTATGAAACTTTATATTATGGATTAAAAATTGAAGAACCATTAGAGAACGAAAATATAAAAGAAAATAAAAAGAAAACTAAAATTAATAAAGTGTTCCTATCTTTATTTATTATAGTTTCTATTATGTTCACTTCTCTTTTAGGAGGAGTTATTGCTAATTATGCTTTAAGGAATGGAACTAATAATTCTTCAGGAAATACGTCATCTCCTGAAGAAGGACCAATTAATAATTACTTTACAGTTACATATCATTATGATTTAAGTGATGAAACAATAACTGAATATGTTTACCAAGGAAGATTTGCTCCTAACTTAGAATATATTCATGAAGGATATACTTTAATTGGATACTATATAGGAGAAGATGAATTTGATTTTTCTACTCCAATAAATAGTGACATTACCTTAACTGGAAAATTAAAGAAAAAAGAATTTGATATATATTTTTATGATTACTATGGAAGCTTAGCTTCATATCAAGTAGTTCCATATTTAGAAAGTGCTACACCCCCTATACTTGAACCTATATCTAATTTAACATTTAAAGGATGGAACACTGACGAATATTTAAGTGTAAGAAAATCTTTATCTATTTATCCATTATATGATTCATACACTACAAGAGTATATTTTGATTTAGATGGAGGTAGTTTTTTAGATCCTTTCTATCCTAAATATATAGATAACTTTAAATATGAAGATATATATACTCTTCCTTCAATATTTAAGAAAGGTCATACTTTTAATTATTTTACATTTAACAATATAGAATTTAATGAATCCACTATATTAGAACCTGTAATGACCTTAAAAGCTAAATATAATTTAAATGAATATACTATCACATTTAAAAATAATATTTTAGATCCTATAAAGGTAAACTTCCTTGATGAGGTAAGTTTACCTTTAAAATCTAAAGATAATTTAAGGAATATTAGAAAATATTACGCTGATGATAATAAGGTATTAGATTCAACGTTTATATATGATTATGATCGAGATATTGAGATTAGAGTGTTATTTGAGGGAAATGATTATTCTTATATTGTAAATGAAGATAACACGATAACTTTAACAAGTATTGAAAATGAAAATAAAGATACATCAATTTTAATTCCTAGTGTAATTGATGGATATAAAGTTAGCAAGATTGCACCTAATTTTATAAGTAATGATAATGATATTGAATCTTTGACCTTTGAAAGCAATAGTTTAAATATTGAAACAAATGCATTTTATAATTTACCTTCTTTAAAATTTGTTGATTTTTCTTCTATAAATGAAGGAATATTTGATGATAATATTTTTGCTTTATGTCCTAATATTGAATATTTAAAAATAGCTAGAGTTAAACGAAAAATTAATAATGGTGATTATTTATTAAAGAATTATGGATTAATTCAAAATAATAATTTAAGTGTAGAAATGGGTAGTAATTGCCATGAGTTTATGATTCCTGAATACTTTAATAAAGGTTTTGGAAAGATTAAAAAACTTATAATTAGTGCTGAAGTTAGTTTATTAACCTATAATACTTTTGATTGGTTGAGTATGGAACTAAATGAATTTTATTGTGATGTAGCAATAAGTGAAATTTATTTATATTTAACTTCTTCATTTACTCAAAAAGAATTAACAATTTATTCAACTAATGTAGAAATTGATGGAAACTATGAAACATTAGATAAAATTACTTTTGTTAATGATATTTTTTCTACTAAAGGAATTGGTTCGATTAAAGCAAAAACTGTTGAATTTTGTAAAACAAATAATGATCAATATAATCTTCAATTAGGAGTTAATACATTAATTTATTGTTCTAATTTAATATTAAGAAAATATATTGATTTTCCTTCTGAAGAGTACGTTCTCACTTATTTTTATCATCTAGAAGAAACAATGAACGTTTATACTTATAAAACAACTTTAGATTATGAAGAAAGATTAAAACAATATTTTAATTCTTGTGATAATATTAATTTTTATTATTTAGAAGATTAAATATATTAATTTAATACAATTCTAATATAATAATTTGTATTCTATTAGAGGTATATAAATACCAATATTAGGAGAAAACATGAGAAACAAAACTATTTTATTTGCTGCTTGTTTAGTAGCATCGTTAGGCGTGGTAAGTTGTTCATCTAGTGCACCAGAATTTATTTCAATTAGTAGTGTAAACGACATACATTCGTTAGAAGTAGGTCAAACATTACAACTTAAAGCTGAAGTTTCACCAAAAAATGCATCCCAAGATGTTATTTGGACTAGTGGAAATGTTGATGTTGCAACAATTGATGAAACTGGACTTGTTACAACTTTAAGTGAAGGAAACGTTAAACTTACTGCTACAAGCAAAGTTGATGAAAAGATCAGTGCTGATTATTCTTTAATCGTTACAAAAAGCACAACTAGTGTAAAACCTACAGAAATTTCTTTAGTTGCAAGTAAAACCACAATTGATATTGATGAGAGTTTAACTCTTGTTGTTAGAGTAACTCCAAGTAATGCTGATGATTCAGTAACATTTGTTTCAAGCGACACTTCAATCGTTAGTGTTAGTGCAACAGGCTCAATAAAAGGATTAAAAGCTGGAAAAGCTACAATTACTGCTACAAGTAAAGTTGATTCAACAATTAAGGGATCAATTGAAATTACAGTTAACGATAAAGTTTCAGTTGATGGAACAGATTATGAAAGCCTCCCTTATACAACACATCAAGAATATGTTGAAGCTGATTCTGATACAGTTATTAAGGTTAAGGGTGTAGCAAAATATGTCAATCTTTATGATGATAAAGGTAGTGAAAAAGTAAGTTATTACTTACTTAATGGAAGTGAAGGATATTATGTTTATGGACAAAGCACTAATCCAAGCGACATTAAAGAAGGAAAAGTATACGAAATAGGTGGTAAAAAGAAAAATTACAACGGAACTCATGAAATAGTAAATTGTGATTATTATAAAGAATTAAGTGAAAAAATTACTTATACTGCAACAGATATTACTACCATGGAATTTGGAAACCTTGATGCTATGGCAAATTATCAAAGCAGTTTAGTTAGTTTAACTGATGTTTCAGTTGTCTCGTTTCCTAGCAATGTAACAAAAGCTTTCAGTGTTAAAGTTGGTAATGATACAAATAGTATTGATCTTAGAGTTGATCCTAAGAATATGAGTGCAGAGACATTTACTGAAATTGCAAATATTGTTACTACATTTACTGTTGGTAAAGTTATTTCAGTAACTGGTGCTATGTCTGCTTTTGGATATGGAAAACCTTCTAATCAAATCTCAATTTGTGAAAATACATTTGTCTTTGCAACATTAACAGATAATGAAAAAGTTGAAGCTACAAAATCTACTTTAGATGTAAAATGTTCTTTAACAAGTGAAGAAACAAGTTTAAACCTTATAACTAAAGGTGATTCATATGAAGATGTTAGCATTTCTTGGGCAAGTTCAAATGAAAGTGTAATTTCTACTAGTGGAAATGTAACTCATCAAAATGAAGATGTTGAAGTCCAATTAACTGCAACAATTTCTTTAAATACTGCTACTGCTACCAAAACATTTGTAGTTGATGTTTTAGGAAATAATCCAACTAATTTAATTCATACATTAGATTTTGAAGATGCTTTAGCCGAAGGTCAATACAACACCTCAGCTACAAAACCTGGTTATGCTGATGGTAATGTTACTTTAGGTAAACCAGATCAAAAGATTTGGACACTTGCTTCTACCTTAATTGAATATGATAGTGCTGCTATTATTGATGGAAGATTTTCTGGAAGAATAAAAGCTAATGGATATTTAGCAAATGTTGATGAAATTACATGTTCTACTGTTCAATTTACAGTAAGAAATTATAATGATGGAACTTTGAGTGGTGTTTGGTCAATTAGTTATTCTAATGATGGTACAAACTATACCAAGTTAGAAAAAACATATGCTGTTGGACAAGATATTTATACAATTAGAAGACAACTTCCAAGTAGTGCAAAATATGTAAAAATTATGCTTGATTCAGCTGAAGGAAAAGGCGTTTATAATATTGATAATGTAATATTATATGCTTAAGTTTTAGTTTTATGAGAAAGATTAATTATTGCTTAATTGGAGTATTATCTTTATTTTCGATTGTATCTTGTTCATCGTCAAATAAAGATAACATTAGTTCGTTTAATATTGTTTTTAATGGTGAAATAGTTGAGTCAATCGATAAAACAAAAGACGAAATATTTACTTTATCTCTTGATATAAAAGAAACTAATCCTGATTACAAGGTTAATTGGGATAGTTCTAATAAAGATGTAGCAGTTGTTGATAGTAGTGGTAAAGTTTTAACTAAAAACTTAGGAACTACTATTATTAGTGCTACTAGTCAAAAAAATACAAAAATTAAATCTTCAATATTTTTAAATGTTAAAGAAACTACTTATCAAGAAGGGGCTGGTAGTGGATTTAGTGAAGATGATCCTATATATTTAGGTAATGAAGGCAAAGAAGAACCACTTGAAATATATTTTATCGAAATGAGACAAATGTATGCTGATTCTTTATATATTAAAAAAGGTAATGTTGATATCTTAATTGATAGTGGAGAAGCAGTAGATGGAGAGTTAATAAGTGAATTTTTAAAGGAAAAATGCACTGATAATAGACTCGATTTAGTAGTTGCAACTCATGGAGATAGCGATCATATTGCTGGATTCCCTAATGCTTTAAAAAATATTGAAAGTGTATCAACTTTTATCGATTATGGAGGAGTAGGTGGAGGAGCTTACGCTACAACTAGAGATAAATTTATTCAAAAAGGATCAGTTAGACATACAGCTTATGATTGTGTTAATTTCACCGATGGTATAACTTCTAGATATTATTTAACTAGTGAATTTTATGTTGATGTTCTTGATACTGGAAATTATATTAAAAACAACGAAACTGGAGGTTCTAATCCTAATAGTGTCACTTTATTATTTACTTACAAAGACTTTAAGTTCTTTACAGCTGGAGATTTAACAACTGGAGTTGAACAAAGTTTAGTCAAGAGAGTTTCTCTTCCTAATGTCACTTTATATAAAGCAAGTCACCATGGAAGTAATGGTAGTAACTCGCTTGAATTAATGAATGTTTTAAATCCTAAGGGAGTTGGAATATCTGCTGCAAGAAGTGCAGGATCTTATGGAGTAGATACTTCAAAACCAGATAAAAATAACTCTAAAAATCTCAATGGTGTTGGAGGACATCCTTATGAAGATGCCATTAGTAGAATATATCAAGTTCCTAATATTATGAAAGATTTAAGAGTATATTGGAATATGGTTAATGGTACAATGTGCTTTACAAGTTATGGAGAAAATGACTTTACCTTTAAAGGATCTCCTACATTAAAAGGATATTATGACTTAACATTAACTGATGGTGTTGGTGTTTGGGACGATTCTATTAACGATTGGAAGAACAAAGTTACTGGTGAAGAAAATAAAAAACTTCATGAAACTAAAGTATTCAAGTTTAGAGGATATGACCAATATCTTCCTAAAGTAAGTTAATAATAATTTAAATTGTTAATTAAATAACTTCTTTAATGGGCAGTGCTCTAAGCGAGGGTAAAGTAAAATCTCACCCAAGAGTTCATAACTCAAGGGTGAGATTTTTTGTTATTTACTTTTGAAAGTAATAAATTAAATTGCAAAAAATATCAATCCACATTTTTTATACAAAAACAATTGCTGAGTTTTTTTGGTAAAACAACTCAATATTATTTGCAACAAATTAAAGTTCTTTCATCATCAAAAAATCTTCCAGTCTTATATGTTTTATAGTTGATGTAGAATAATCAATAATATCATTAGTTATTAAGATTTTTTGATTTAAATTATCTATATCTTTAAATGCACCCATCTCTCGATTATAAGCTTTTTCATCAGCAACACTATAAGCAACTTGAATATAGAATGCTTTATTATCTTTTGACGCTAAGAAATCTATTTCTTTCCCATTATTATTAAATACTTTCAAATCATAACCCATATATAAAAGTTCATTGTATACTATATTTTCAAGATTATGATCCAAATCATATCTATTGTTATTTGCTCTTAATGAATTAAAACATACATCTGAATTATATATTTTACCATAATATTGAAGTTCACGTTTTGTTTTAGTGGAATATTGAGGAATTTCATCAATTATATAAGCTTCCTTTAAATATTCGATGTATTTTGAAACCGTCATTATTGATAAATCAGGAAAATCATTTTTAATATACCTATGAATTGATCTGATCGAAAAAATTCTTGAATTACTACATAAAATATAATTAACAATCTTTTTAAATGGTACTTCTTTTCTTATTTTGTATCTTCTAATTAAATCATTTATTACAATTGTATTTTCTAAATCTGATAAATAGATTTTAGTTCCATCCAATGTGGGATTATTAAATCTTCCAGGAAAACCTCCCCAAATTAAATAATTAGCAACATCAACATTAATACCTAATTCATTTGAATACTCCTTTATTTCTTTATAAACAAATGGTCTTATTCTAAATGAAACGAAACGACCACTAAGCAATGTTAAGAATTCACTTGATAATAATTTTGAATTAGAACCTGTTATAAACACTGAACAATTATCAAGTCTTAAATCTTTGACTGCCACCTGCCAATCATCTAATTCTTGTATTTCGTCAAAAAAACAATAGCATTTTCCTTTTTTTCTATTTTCTTTTACGTAGTTTATAAGAGACCTTACATCACTAGCTTTATCAAAGTCAGTTGTTTTCTCAAAATTAAGGTAAATAATATTTTTAGTTTTTTCCTTAATCTCATTCATAATAGTTTGCAAAATAACAGATTTACCACTTCTTCTAACACCTGTGATAACCTTAATAAGATCGCAGTCATAGAATCCCCTAATTGCTTTTAAATATTTTTCTCTAATAATCATAAGTACACCTCGTTTTTTCACTTATATTATACTATACAGTTTTTTCAAAATCAATTATTCTGTATATTCCTACTATACACTTTTTAAAAACATAAAAAACTGTCCACTATTTATTTGTTGTATATATATTATTAGATTTTTTTCAATTGATTTGATTAACTGAATGCGCACACTCATTTATTTGCGAGTAAGGTTTTATGAAAAAATCTCCTACTAAAATGCTCTAATGGGGAGTTTTATTAGGTTATTTAGTAGCAATCATTCATTTTATTTCCTACCAACAGCCAAATCTCCTAAATTCATATTATTTTAGATGAAAAGTACAATGATTATTTGAAAACATGGAGACGTGATGGTTTCAACTGTTATAATTTCAGTCAAACAAATGTGTTTAATTTGTCGAATGGAATTATAATAAATTATATATTTCTGATATAACGAGTATTTCTACCTTCGCCAATTTTAACAATCTTATTTTCCTTGATCATTTTAGATAAAACACTTTCAATTGTAGTCACAGACACATCTGGTAAAATGTCACTAATCTCTTTTTTCGAAATAGGTAATATACTGTTTAAGATTGTGGCTTCAATTCGTGATGTTTTATTGATTTTTTTACTATTTACTGTTGCAAATCTCTTATCAAGTTCCTTGTAACATGTAAATAAAGTCATTAAAAAGTTTTCAACGAAGAAAAAGTAGTCATTTTGATTTTCATGCCATGAAATAGATGATTTCCTTAACGCTTCATAATAATATCCTTTTGTCTTATTAATTTGTTCTTCAAAGGAAATATATTTACCAGCATCAAAGCCCGCCTTATACAATAATAAAAGAGTTAAAAGTCTAGACATTCTACCATTACCATCAGAAAATGGATGAATACATAAAAAATCTAAAATCACGCATGGTATTAATAATAGCTGATTGATATTAGGATTATCTCTAGCATCTATATAAGCAAGTAATAATTGTTCCATTGAGGCTTTAGTATCAATAGCTGGAACTGGCGAAAATCTAACACTACGAGTTCCATCTTGTTTTATTTCCATAATGACATTATCACTTGTTTTATACTTTCCAGCTACATTGGGTTTTGCAGTTCTTAGTAATATTTCATGAAAAGATATAATATTTGCTTCTGATATATTTAAACTATCGTGCGCAGTATGAATCATATTCAACACATCACGATATCCTGCAATTTCTTCTTCATTATGATTTAAAGGAGCACTACTTTTATTAACAATTTCATTAATTCTTTCATCAGTGGTTAAAATACCTTCAATAGCATTTGACCCTTTTACAGATTGAACAATAGCAATTTTCTCTAATTCAGTAAAGATTTTGGGAAAGTTTTCTTTTCTATTATCATTGTTACTTTTCATCGAATATATACTCGTTAGTACATTTATTAAATTTCCAGGAATTTTATTAAATTCTAAAAATGAATAATCAAATTTTCTCATTATCTCTGCCCCTCTTATGCATATATTTTATTAGTTTTTATGCATATTGACAATTAATTTATGCATATTTTTTCATCATTTATATGCATATACATGTGAAAAATAAGTATATAGAAATACAATTATTGCTTAAAATTGACTATTTCTTTTTGGTTTAGGTCTAAACCGAAATTGTTTCA